>JAYWDF010000667.1:0-12247 GCA_043779985.1 Akkermansiaceae bacterium
GGCGAAGGGGCCTGCGCGGAGGCTGAAGTTTGACACCACAGCAACGCAAGGGCGGCCAGTCGGGCCGTGGCCACGCGCAAGGGTTTTGCAATCCGGACAAGCATTGGGCGGAGAACCTAAGCACGGCTCGGCGAGGGATCAAGCGGGATTCCGGCCCGGGCGGGAGGGCCGATGGCTTTGACGCCCAGTTGGCCGCCCAAGTGAAGTTCAGGAGCGGGGAATGGATTTACCGCGCTTGGAGCGCTTGAATTTTGGTGTCGGTCTCGGCGGCTTCTTTCGGGAGTCCTGCTTTCGTAAAGGATTTTTTCAGGCCGAGAAGGGCGTTCAGGTCATTGGGAAAGGCGGTGAGTGCTCGGTTATAGGCCTCGATGGCGTCTTTGGGTCGATCGACGGCGAGGTAGTATTCGCCGAGGCGGACGGCCATGGGGGTGAGGATCATGGGCGGGAACATCATGGGCGCGGGGTGTTGCCGATCAGCAGCGGAGGCGAACCAATTGTAGGCGGTGCCGATGCCTTGCTTGGGGCCGGAAAGGGCGAGGCGGCCGTGGAGATCGCTGGCCAGAACCTCGAGGGCACGGAACGAGCGGTTCCACGGTGAGCGCTCGCCGCTGGCAGTGGCGGCGGCTTGGGTTTTACTCATGGCCTGACCGTGGATGGTGAGCGCGTCCGAGACGGACTGGGCCTCGGTGAATTTACCTGCGTCGACCAAGCGCTGGGCCTCGAGAGCGAAGCGGAGGCCGTCGATCCACCAATAGGCAAGGGATTGCTCGTGGGTTTTCTTGAGGTCCGCGGGTTTGGGTAGGGACGCGAGGGCCTCTTCGCCGTTTCCTGGCAGGTTGCGGTGGAGGAGGATGCGTGCGGGTAGGGTTTTCGCATCCCACATCAGGAGGCGGGCTCCAGGGGAGGCGATCCGGTTCTTGGGCAGCGGGGTGGCGGCGACCAAGCGCGCGCCTGCGTAGGCGGTTTCGAAGTCGCCTTTTGAAACGAGTGCGACGATGCGGTAGCATTCTGCTTTTACCCACTCGGGGCAATCGGCGACGGTCCCCTTGTTATCCTTCATCCAGCTTTCGAAACTGGATGAGGCGCGGCCGAAGGCGGAGGCTGCCTTGGCGTGCTGACCGCTACGCCAAAGGTAGTGGCCTAGCAGGTGGAAGTAGGGCGCGTATGCGGGTGACATTTGGCAGAGCTTGTTAGCGAGCTCGACCGAGCCGCTGAGATCGGGACCATCCGCGCGGATGGTGAGAAGGGCGTTGAGGGGGAGTGGGCTCTTGGGGTTCTTCGCGATCATCGCAAGGAGGCTGTTCTCGGCAGCTTCCTGGTCGGGGGTGGCCGTGCCGAATTCATCGTAGCCGCTTCTGCTGAAGAGGGCGGCGAAGATGCCGGCTTGGAGGTCATTGGGAAATTGTGCGGCCACTTTGCGGAAGGCGTTGGCTGCTCCGGCGGGACCTTCTTCGATGTACTTGATCAATCCATAAGCATAGCCGCGCTCGAGCTCGCTGCCTTTTCCCTGATCGACCAAATCGAGCAGGCGATCCGTGGCGGCGTTGCGAGCGGGGCCGGTTTCCGGAGAGGGCGTGAGGAGGGACATGACCATCCCCCAGTGGGCGAGCAGGCATTCCGGATCTTCGCGCATGGCGGCGGCAAAGTGACGGCTCGCCTCGAATTCCCAACCGCCGTGCAGATGGTTCATGCCTTGGTTGACGTGGGCTTGTGCTTTTTCCGAAGGGGTGGTGACGGCCATTTGAATACCGTTAGGGAAATCCATCATGGCAGGCTCGCCGAGGGCTTTCACGGGATCGGGAATGGCCGCCTCCACGTCAGGAGTTTTTTCCGCCACTTGGGGCTTCTCGGGAGCCGGCTTTTTTTCCGCCACCGGGGTTTTCGCGCCCGCCATGAGCGTGCAACTGATCAACAAGGCCGCAATCCACCGAATTTTCATAACCGGAAGATGGCCACGCCGCGCCGGACCTTCCAAGTAAAATGACGCTGGCGTGCCCCGTGGTGATCCGCTTAGTCTTCGCGCATGAAACTTGGAGTCATTGGATGCGGGAAAATGGGCACGGCGCTGATTCAGGGTGCGATTCGTGCAGGAGTGGTCGCGGCAGGGGACGTGGTTGGTTGTGATCCGTATGAGAAGTCGCGCGAGGCGTTTGCGCTGGCGACGGGGGCCAAGGTCACCGCGACGGTCGCCGAGGTGGCCGCGGCGTGTGAGGTGATTCTTCTGTGCACCAAGCCGCTCGATGTGGCGGGGGCTCTCGCGGACGCCGCGAAAATGGCTGCGGGCGGGTCTCGCTTGGTGATTTCGATCGCCGCCGGGGTGACGCTTGCCGCGTTGGAGGCCGCCGCGGCGGAGAATTTTCGGGTGATCCGTGCGATGCCCAATACGCCGGCTCTCGTCGGCCAAGGGGCTGCCGGTTACTGTCTGGGAACCCGCGCGAGTGCCGCCGACGGTGCGGTGGCGCAGTCGCTGCTCGGAGCGGTCGGTCTTGCGGTCGAGGTTCCCGAGCGGCTGATGGATGCGGTGACCGGGCTGTCAGGCAGCGGGCCGGCCTACATCTATCTCGTGATCGAAGCCATGGCGGATGGCGGGGTGCGTGCCGGGATTCCGAGGGCGGACGCGATCCGGCTCGCGGCGCAAACGGTTCTTGGATCGGCGGCGATGGTGTTGGAAACCGGGGAACATCCCGCGGTTCTCAAGGACATGGTGACCTCGCCGGGAGGCACGACGATCGCGGGTTTGGCCGCACTGGAGCGCCACGGTTTGCGGTCCGCCCTGATCGAGGCGGTCACCGCGGCCGCCCAGCGCGCGACGGAACTTGGGAAGTGACCTATTTTGGGCTTTCCCAGCCCCTCGGGACTCCTATGCTCTCGCACATGACCCATCGGTTAATCGCTTGTGCCTTGATTTCCGCCTCCGCCTTTTCCCTTAGCTCATGTGGCTCGGACTCCGAGTTGCCGGTCATGGCGGGAAATACCCAAGCCGCCGCCAACGAGGGGGAGCAGCTCTATCAAAAAGCCAAGCAGGCTGACGACGCCGGCAAGGCAGGCAAGGCGATCAAGCTCTACGATGAGACGGCGACGCGTTTTCCCTTCGCCCCGTCCGCCGCGCAGGCGCGTTTCCGCCAAGCCCAGCTGCTCGAGCAACAGGGCGAGATCATGAAATCCTTCGAGGCATACGATCAATTCCTCTCCCGGTTCCAAGGCAGCGGCCTCTACACCACGGCGCTGAATCGTCAAATCGCGCTGGCTCAGTCCGCCGCGGATGGTGACGTGAAATCGAGCATGATGGGGCTAAAAACCAGGCTCTCCCTCGAAAAAACCGTGGAAATGCTCGGCAAAGTCCGCAAGAACGCGCCGATGGCCCCATCCGCCTCGAAGGCCCAGTTCACGATCGGTCGGCTTTATGAAGGGAAGAAAAAATCCAAGGAAGCGATCGGCGCGTATCGGGAGCTTGTGCGTGACCAACCCGGCAGCGCGGAGGCTCCCGAGTCGATGTTCCGGATCGGCCTGATTCTCACCGAGGAAGCAGATCGCGGCAATCAGAACCAGGCGAATCTCGATCTCGCCCGCGAGGCGTTCAACGACTATCTGATCCAGTATCCCGGTCATTCCCGCAACGGCGAGGCCCGCAAGCTGGTGGCGAATCTCGGTGGGCGCGATTTCCAGCGGTCTTATGACATTGCCGAGTTCTATCAGAAAACCGGCAAGACGGAATCCGCGAAGGTCTATTACCGCGACATCGTCAAACGCGCCCCATCAGGCGCCCTGCATGACAAGGCCCGCGCCCGGCTTAGAGAGCTCGGTGAGTGATTGCTTCACCCCATTCCGGTATTATGAAATTCCTCGCGCTGTCTCTCTCCGCCTTGTTCCTAGTTTCCTGTGTCGGCTATCAGCTTGGCGAGACCAAGCCGGCATCGCTCCGGGAGGTGAGGAACATCGCCGTTCCCATGTTCGTGAACTCGACCTTGCATCCTCGCGCCGAGGCGCTCGCGACCTCCGCCGTGGCAGCGGCCATCGTGCAGGACGGCACCTATCGGATCGTCACGCGGGATCATGCCGACGCGGTGCTGGAAGGAAATCTCCGCAGCATCACCTATTCGAACATCCGCGGGGTCCGTCTGGACACCCTGCGGCCGGAAGAACTCGCGAATACCGTTACGCTCGAATGGACGCTGCGTGATGCGAAAAATCCCACCAAGGTTCTCGCTAACGGAAAATCCACTGGCTCCAGTGAATTTTTCGCCACCTCCAATCTCCAGACCGCGCGGAACAACGCGCTTCCCGATGCGCTTCAGCGCGCCGGTGTGGCACTCGTCTCCCGCATCGCCAACGGCTACTGAAGCGGGTTTTTGAAAGCCTTTGGCAATCGCTGCTTGATTTCATACCGTTTGGTTGGTATGCAAATGGCATGAAGCCACGCAGGAAGCAGCCCAAGCAGACCCGGGAGGCGCTGTTGGATGCGGCCGGAGTGGAGTTTTCGGGTCACGGCTATTCCGGGGCTGGCTTGGGAGGGATCGTCGCCCGTGCCGAGCTGACGAAGGGCGCGCTGTTTCACCATTTTCCGGATAAACGGACTCTTGCTGCAGCGTGGATCAGCGAACGGTTGGGACTGGGGATTGAGCAAATGTGGGTCAGTCCGCTGGGCGACGCCGGATCGATCGATGGCTTTCAAAATGTGTGCCGCTCGCGGTGCAAAGATCTGCACCCGGAAGATGCGACTTCGGCTCTGGTCGCGATAGCGGCGGAAGTGGCGTCGCGGGACGAGGTGCTGGCGGATGCACTGGAGCAGGTTTTCAAAACCTGGCGGTCCGCCGTCGTCGGGCTTCTGCAACGCGGGCAGGCGGCGGGCTGGATCCATCGCTCGATCCAGCCGGAGCTCGAAGCGGCCTTTCTCGTTTCCGCGTTGTCGGGTTTCACCGTTTCCCTCAAAACCTCGGTGGGACCGGAAACGCGCAATGCCTTCACCCGCGCGCTTGACGGCTATCTGGAAACCTTGCGCGTCCAGCAAGGGTGATCGATCACGGCACAGTGGCGCGGATACGATAGAAGCGCTTCGGGTTCTGCGAGGAAACGGGTAGATCCGTGATTCTCGCATTGCCGGTGCCAGCGTAACTCGCGAGCGCGATCCATTGAGAAAGGTCGGTGCTGGCTTCCACCGTGTAGGTCCGGCCGCTTAGGGTGGGGAATGCCAGCTGGCAGGCCCCGGGTGACGGCGCGGGATAGACGAAATTCACCGTGAAGTGCGACGCTGCGTCCAGTGGATCGGTGCCGAAGACGAGCTCGTCCGCATCGCTGGATCCGTCGCCGTCGCTATCAGAAATAAAGGTCACGGCGAGATCGTCGATGGCGATACCCTGTGGCTGGGGAGGGATGGTAAAGGTCTGGCCTTGGTTTGGTTTACCCGGTGAATAGGGAATGCCGCTGAACTTCGTCCACGCGAAGTTGGCAGAAGTGCCTCCCGTGCCGGTGAGCCCCAGCGATGATAGCCCGCTTCCCTCCGAGCTGAGCTGTTTCACAAGAATGTCGGTGGAAGTCGTGCCGCTGGCCAGTCCGTTCGCCGCCGCGAACGAGCCGCCGTAGGAAATGAACCGGGTCACATTTCCGCCGATGACAAGAGCCATCCCGTCGGGATCACCGTTTTGGATGGAGCTAATTAGCTTTGAATAGACCTGATGGTTTGAAGGCGTTTTGTCTCCTGGTGTGAAGCTGGAGAGTGCGTGCGTGCTGCCGTAGGTTGCCCCACCCGCTCCATTGTAGAGAAGGACCGAAATGTCAGAAATGTTGCCAGTGTAACCGGGTCCCACAACCACCTCGATGAACTCGCCAGTTCCCACATAACCTAACTCATTGATGAAAACATCAGCAGGTAGGACGCCACCACCCGCTCCAGGTGCGAAGGTGAACTTAATCTGGAAGGCTGCTCCTGGCGCCACGGATAGTCCGCGCACCGTCATGGTTTCCTGCGTGGCGTTTCCGCCCGGGAGGGTGCCGCCGGGAAGATTCGTCGCGGCGTGGAACGTCAAGTCCGGCAGCGCTTGAGGCACTCCGCCGGTGACCAGTTCCACGCTTAAGGTATCGGCGGTTCCGGCGGTGGCGCTTCGCCATTGTTCGGCGGTGAAGGAGACTTGTAATGTGGATAGAGTCTGGGAGGATTGATTTACGAACGAGGCTGTCGCACTGCCGCCTGCGGTTCCGGGTAGAAATCCGAGCGAAGGTTCACTGGTAGATCCATAGGCGCGGAATCCCGTTACCGCTGAGGCTCCGTCGTCAACTCCTTGCCAGACTCCGCCGCTTGTCACCCACGGGTAGGGATCGTAGGTTCCCGGGAATCGGGTGAATGCCTCCGTCACGGTTTCGCCGGGGGCGTTGAATGCGTAGGGCAGGGCGGGATCGAGTTCGAAATCGGCGAACAGCGCGTAGTGATCTGACGCGGTCGCACTGGTCCCGGCGGCAAGCGGTGCTCCGGATTTCGGGAGCCCGGCGGTATTCGAAACATCGAGTGCGGAGTTGTAGATTTCCGAGTGCGAGGGCCGGGTGGCGATGACGGGCGAGACGAGGAAGAGGTCGATGGTCGATCCACTCGACGGGAATGTGACGGTGGAATTATTGAGTTGCCGAGGCAGGATCCGGGTGATGGCCGGACTGCTGAAGTAGGCCGGCGCATTGGTGTAGTAGTTGATCGGAAGCACGATATCGGTTCCAAGGACGAAACTGCTAGGCAGGCCCGAACCGGGGAGCGCGGTGAAGGTTCGGTCATTGTCCGAGAGATTGAAGTCACCCATGATGACGAAGTTGTCGGCGGCTGACAGCGCTTGGTTTGTTAGGTATCCGGTGAGTCGCCGCATTTCCACGGTCCGCTGGAACAGATCGGACGCGGCGGATCCTGATTTCAAGTGCGCCGCGACGAGCACCGGATCCCGCAAGGTGCCGGGCACATCGACTTTCACCGCAGGAATGAGCCGGTTCATTTCCTTGGCACCCGGGGGCGAGCCTGCGGTGGACTGGCTGAGAAATGGAAAGCGGGAGAGAAAGGCGACGTGCAGGGTGGTATCAAATGTGTTCGTGGCCGGAGCGATGAAGACGTAAGGATAGCCGAGACCGGACGCGAGCGCGCTGAGGTCGTTGGCGGAGATGTCCACACTGTGAATTTCCTCCAGCGCGACTACGTCGGCGTTGATGCGGCTCAGAATGGCGCGCACACTGTCGTGGTCGGGAGTGCCGGGAGCGCCGAGACTGTAGTCCGGATAATAGGTGCCGCCGGAGCTGGTGGTGAAATGCGCGCCGATGTTGAAAGTCGCCACCCGGATCTCGACGGCTCTCCCCAGCGTCGTCAGCAAGAAAAGCAATGCGATGGCGGGTTTCCAAAACATGGACGCGGGAACGTAGCACAGCGAAATCGTGTGTCGACCCGGGAAGTGTCGTCGGGATTGGGGTGGGGCGGCGTGTTCCGCTTGCAAGAATTCCGAATCGTCGCTGTATTGTATTTACCAATCCACTTTGCGTAAATGATACCAACCACACGTCCCTTCCTGCTTCATTTTCTCAGCGTCATCGGAGCCATCGCTGCGATGACGTCCGCTTCGAGTGCCGATGCGGAGGCTCCGACCGCGCCGAGAAAGAAAATCGTCTTTGTCGCGGGCAAAGCCAGCCATGGACCCGGCGAACACGAGCATCGTGCCGGTTGCATGCTCCTGGCCGACCAGTTGAACAAGAGCGGCCTGCCCATCGATGCCGTGGTGACCACGAACGGGTGGCCTATGGATTCATCGATTTTCGCTGGTGCCTCGGCAGTGGTGATCTACTCCGACGGGGGGGGCGGCCATCCAGCGATCAACCAGCTCGCGGACTTGAAAAAAATGGCGTCTGCAGGTGTCGGCATCGGCTGCATTCATTATGCAGTGGAAATCCCCAAGGGAGAACCGGGCAACTCCTTCCTCGATCTCATCGGGGGCTATTTTGAAAGCGACTGGTCGGTCAATCCGCATTGGGACGCCTCTTTCAAGCTGCCGCAGCACCCGGTCACGCAGGGGATCCACGATTTTAAAATGCGGGATGAGTGGTACTATCACATGCGGTTTCGTGCCAACATGGAAGGCGTCACACCGATTCTTAGCGCCCTGCCGCCGCCAGAGACGCTGAGCCGCAAGGACGGACCTCACGAAGGGAATCCCGAAGTTCGGGCTGCCGTGTTAGATCGCAAGGAGTCGCAGCACATGATGTGGGTTTACGAGCGGCCCGCCGCGTCAGGTGCCGGGCGCGGCTTCGGCTTTACCGGGGGGCATTTTCATAAAAACTGGCAGCAGGACGACCACCGCCGCATCGTCCTCAACGCCATCGCCTGGATCGCCAATTTCAAGATCCCCGAAACCGGCGTGCCTTCCAAGACTCCCACCGACGGGGAAATGGCCGCGAACTTGGATTCAAAGCACTGATTTCCCAGCTTGATGAAAGCCCAACTCGGACTTTGGTCCATTCTCACCATCGGCACCTTGTCGGCTGCCGGGCCTCTTGAGTTGAACTACACCCGGGCTGCCACCAAATGGACTGAGGCCTTGCCCGTCGGCAACGGCCGCTTGGGAGCAATGGTTTTCGGCGGCGCGGTTACCGAGCACTATCAGCTCAATGAAGCCACGCTGTGGTCGGGCGCCCCGGTCGATTGGAACAATCCCAAGGCCAAGGAGGTGCTGCCCAAAGTCCGCGAAGCGGTTTTTGCAGGTCGCTACCAGGATGCGGAAAAGCTCTGCAAGAGCATGCAGGGTCCCTACAATCAGTCCTATCAGCCGATGGGGGATCTTTATCTCTCATTCCCCGGTGAAGCCGCGGAGCTTGCCGAGGGATATCGGCGCACGCTTGATCTCGACCGCGCAGTGACCACGGTCGTCTACCAAAAGGATGGAACTAACTTTACTCGCGAGGTTTTCAGCAGCCACGCCGACCAGGTCATCGTCATCCGCTTGACCAGTGACCAGCCGGGCCGGATCAACTTCAGCGCTACGGCAGGCAGCAAGCTCCGTCACCAAGTCTCGACACCGGGTAAGGACTCGCTGGTCGTCACAGGCAGGGCTCCGGCCCATGTCGATCCTGGCTATTATAAAACCGAGAATCCAATCCGCTATGACGAAGGCGCCAATCCCGAGGGCATGACCTTTGAATGGCAGATTCGCGCTATTGCCACGGGCGGCACGGTCACCGGGGACGGAAAAAGCCTCACGGTGGCGAACGCCGACGCGGTCACCTTGCTGCTGTCCGCTGCGACCAGTTTCAACGGTCCCGACAAGTCACCCGGGCATGAGGGGCTCGATCCCGCCGCCATCTCCACCCGACACTTGGTGGCCGCCGCCCTGCATTCCTATCCGGAATTACTCGCCCGCCACCTTGTGGACTATCGGAAATTATTCCGCAGCGTGGATTTCGATCTGGGGCAAGCGCCCGGTGCCGTAGAGCGCGCCACCGACGAGCGGCTCGCCGCATTTTACGAAGGCCAGCCCGACCCGGGATTGACGGCCCTGCTCTATCAATTCGGGCGTTATCTCCTCATTTCCAGTTCCCGTCCCGGCGGCCTGCCCGCGAACCTGCAGGGGATTTGGAACGATTCGATGCGCCCGCCGTGGAGTTCGAACTGGACGCTCAATATCAACGCCCAGATGAACTACTGGCCGGCTGAAGTCGCGAATCTATCCCAGTGCCATCAGCCGTTTTTCGACTTCATCGAAAAGCTTGCCGTCAACGGTCGGAAAACCGCGGAGATCAACTATGGTGCCCATGGATGGGTGGCCCATCACAATGCCGACATCTGGTGCCAGACCGCTCCGGTCGGGGATTTCGGCAAGGGGGATCCAGTCTGGGCCAATTGGGCGATGAGCAGCCCTTGGCTCAGCCAGCATTTTTGGGAGCACTACGCCTTCAGCGGTGACCAAAGATTCCTTCGCGAGCGCGCATGGCCGGTGATGAAGGGGGCCGCCGAGTTCTGTCTCGATTGGCTCGTCGACGATGGAAAAGGTCATCTCGTCACTGCGCCGTCGGCGTCACCCGAGATCGGCTTTATCACTGCGGACGGGACGCGCGGCAGCATCGGCATGGCCTCCACCATCGACATATCGATCATCTGGGATCTCTTTACCAATTGCCTGGACGCGGCGAAAATTCTCGATGTGGATCCAAGGTTCGTGGCGAAGGTCCAAGCCGCCCGCAGCAAGCTCTATCCTCTTAAAATTGGTTCACGCAGCCAGTTGCAGGAATGGTCTGAGGATTTCATGGAGCAGGATGTTCACCACCGGCATACTTCCCATCTGTTCGGAGTTTATCCAGGCCGCCAGATCACGCCGGCCACCCCGGAGTTTTTCGCCGCTGCCCGGAAGTCACTTGAAATACGGGGCGACGACGGCACCGGTTGGTCGCTGGGTTGGAAGATCAGTTTCTGGGCCCGCTTTCGGGATGGCGACCACGCCTACAATCTCATCAAGAACCTGCTCCGCCCTGTCGGGGAGAATGCCGCGAACCCCCATGGCGGCGTCTATCCAAACTTGTTCGACGCACACCCGCCGTTCCAGATCGACGGGAACTTCGCGCTCACAGCTGGCGTTTCGGAAATGCTGTTACAAAGCCACCTCGGCGAAATTCACCTGCTACCCGCCTTGCCAGCCGTGTGGCCAAGCGGCCACGTGAGCGGTCTGCGCGCTCGCGGTGGCTTCGAGATTCGCGCGCTGGAATGGAGCGCGGGAAAGCTCACCCGCGTCAGTATTCTATCCACCCTGGGTGGTCCTTGCGTGGTGCACGTCGGCGACGGGGTCGTGATCTTTCCGACCCGGCCGGGCGAAGTGCTCACGCTGGATGCCGCCCTCCGGCGCGCTTCCTGATCGTCAGATTCACTCGCCCGAGCAGCAGGACCCGCATTGGTGGAAGCAATCCACGCACCAGCCCTTGCCGTCGATCACGGTCACGGCTTCGTGGCCGCAGCCCTCGCAATCCGGCAGCGGGGCGGGGGATTCGTTTGGGGACGCCGGAGGGATCATGGTTGAGGCTTCGGTAAGGGGATGCGGATGGTGACGCGCACCCAGCCGTTGTCCGACTGCTGCTCGACCTGTGCCTGCGGGCCCAGCAGGAGGGTGAGTCGTTGCCGGAGGGTGCGCAGGCCTTTGCTGCCCGGGCTGTTATCCGCCGGTGTCACCCAGCAGCCTGTGTTAGAAACGGTTACCCGCAGGAAGTCCGCGTCCAGAGTTGCGGTCAGCCAGACCTGGATGGGGGCCTCGTCTGTCGCCGACCCGTGTTGAAAGGCATTTTCGAGCAGCGGCTGGACCAACATCGGCGGCACCAGGATCGCACCGGCCGCCTTGTCGCACTGGATGCGGCATAACAGGTTTCCGCCAAAATGCCGGGTCTGGACGCCGAGGTATTTCTCCAGCGCGTCGATCTCCCGCGACAGGGGCTCTAGCGCAGCGGTCTCCCGGAGCGAAAAGCGCAGGTAGTCGGCGATACTCCGCGTCACCTCCTCGACGGCGGCGGGATCGTCCTTATTTGCCAGCACCGCATCGAGCGCGTTGAAGAGGAAATGGGGATTCATCTGCGCTTGCAGGTGCTTGAGTTCATTCTCACGTGCGGCCAGTTCCGCGCGTCCCGCCCGCAGGACGAGGCCTTCCTCACTCTCCAGCAGGTGGAAGGCGAAATAGAGCGCGCTCCAGACTGCTAGAATGAAAAGCCGCACGACCAGCAGGCGGATGCCGACGGTTTCCGCACCACCTGGAATCGAAATGCCCGCGTCCATCAAGGCTCTGAGGATACCAATCTCGATTGCCACCGCAATCGCACAGCAGCCTGCCACCCAGAGGGTTGTTCTCAGTGCGCCGCGCGAGCGAAACAGGAAGCGCCGGTAGCACGCGCGCAAACCGGCAGTGAGGACAAAACCGCTTGCCACGCGGATGAATACCACGCGTCCGGCATCCGCGACGTCCGTGCCGAAGGTGAGAATCATGAGAAACCCGACGAGGCCCATGAGGGTCCAGAACAGGGTCAGCAGGATCCAGAAAATCGGCTCGCGGTGCTCCCGGGAAAGCATCCGGAAGAGTCTGTTGGAACGCGCCTGCTTTTCGTTCTGCAATGGGTTGGGGTAAGTCTGAATTGCCGGAGCTTCCATGTTAGGGTGTAATCGCCCGGAACCCAAAACAGCGGGCTCCGATGCAGGAGACCGCTGTTGAGAGGCGGGGGATCATGTCGATCAGACTCAGCCGATGACTTCCGGCCAGTCGGTGTG
>JAYWDF010000668.1:0-4458 GCA_043779985.1 Akkermansiaceae bacterium
GGCTTGGATCTCCACGATCCACCGTTTGTTGCACTCGTTCGTGCGCGACTGCCCGGGAGGAGGCTTTATGTCTTTCACGGTGCCGGGCAAGCACCCGGTGAGCAGCGAGAGTGAGACGGCGGATAGGGGTAATTTCACGATGGGAGGGGGGTCGAAATTCAGAACCTGATCCGCGTTCCGACCTGGAAAATTTCCTGGTTCTCGAAAGTGGGCTCGAACTCGCCGAACGTATACTTCGCGAAAACCGTGACCACCCCCAGATCGGCATCAGCGATTTCGGTCCTTTCCGGAGCGCCTTTTCCTTTGTAGGCCCGCTGTTTCGTGGCATAGGCATCAGAAAGTGGTCCCAGACCGCTCTCGGCAAAGATGCTCTGGCCAATGTGGCTGTCTCCGATGGCCGTGACTGGTGAAATGCCCTCTATCTTATATCCACAACGGAAACGGTAGTCGGAGTTGCCCAGGATGAGTCCGAGTTGCCAATCGACCGATGCCTTGTCCAGGTCGCCTTCACCCTTCGCCAGTTCGTCCCAAATATCCGAGCCTCCCGTGAGCTTCACGTCAGCAGGAATATAGGTGTACCATGGGGAAACTTCCCCTTTTTCCTCGTCGAAATCGCTATTGTCGCCGTTCTCTGCTCGCTCCTTGGCCAAGGTCAACACCTTGCCAGCCTGGTAGTGCATGACGTGGTTGATTCCAAAACCCTGACCGATTGTAGCTATGTCTTTGATTAAATAAAACCTTGGCTGCCAAGCGAGTATCCAACGAAGGTCATCGTCTCCCGTCAATTCGTCGTGATCAATAGCCACTCCGGCTTGTACGAATTGGGGTGAAGTGATCTGGGTCCCTTCAAACCCAAAAAGATGAATATTTTGGTCGGGGTTGGCCAGGAAGTTTGTTAAGAAGTAGAAGCTGGTTCGGTCCGATGGTTTCGGCGCCGTGTCGTCCTGATCGAATTCGACGCCGGTCCGGAGCGAAATTCGATATGGATTTTGAATATACCCCGGCTCGCTATACCACTTCCTGTTGTAAAGGTCATCCACATAGATGTCGGCCATCAGAGCTCCTTTAAGTTTAAGGCTTCCTTTTCCATCTGTGTTTGTGTAGTCGAACGCCAATCCTTCCTGGTTGAGGTTATAGTAACTGAAAGAGTTGCGGATGCTGAAGAGTACTGCGCTCCCTCTTTCAGTGCCAGTCTCGTCGTAGATACCGAGACGGCTCGTCAGTTGGCGGTCCTTGTATTCATTCGCGTTGAATTTTGATAATTGCAGACCTTTTTGATTCACCTCGACGGTATAAACCTTGTCGGAAAGTTCCTTGACTTTGGCATCGCGCTGAGCCTCGCTCATGCTGTTGTAATTGTTCTCTCCAATGTAGGCCTTTAAGTTGTCCGCGATATCCTTGGTGTATTCCTCCTTGGTCAGCAACGGAGTCACTGAAACTTCACCTAGATGGCTGTTCATGCTTTTCCACAAGGTGAATCCGAGCGCCGAGGAATACGGATGGTTCTTGCCAAAATCTTTGTCCCAAGGCACGGAATAATCCTCCCGTAGCGGAACGATGTTTACTTTTTTGCCCAATTCGCCGGACTTGTTGTCGTAGAATTTCTCCGTTTTTTTGTCTTTCCCCTTCTCCTGAGAGCTGTCCGGGATGGGAATGATGTCGGCCTGCAGGATTAGCGGGAACATTGTGATAGATGCTATCAGAGTTTTCATGGATGGTTGTTTTGGTGTGTGAGGGGGAATGGATGAATGCTTCGGCAAATTGGATGAGGATTGCGTTTCTTCGGCGGCAAGCACGGCTATTTCCGTGGGGGGAGGGTTTCGGTGTCGGCATAGTCGGGGCGGGTGTCGATGGCGAGGAAGGCGAAGGTACCTGTGCCGCGGTCCACTTGGATCTCGATGTCTTCCTGGCCGTGCATTGGGCCAGAGGACATCGACCTTGCCGCCGGTGATGCGGAGGCTGAAGGAGGGCCGGGGAAGGTGATATAACTTGCCATTGGGGGAGGCTGGGGAGGGGAGGATGATGGGATGTGGGCAAGCGACAGTTGTTAGTCCATCAGAAACGTTTCGGGGATTCAAGGGGGAGAGTTGATCAAATTCGGAACTGTGGTTAGGAGAGGTTGATGGTTGAGAGTTGATGGTTGATGGCGGAGAGGAAGAGTTTGCCGCGGAGGAAGAGGGGGGTGTGGAGGACTAGGGGGGCTGTGGTAGCGCCTATCAACTATCGACTCTCAACATGCTGAGAAAGAGAGCCTCGGAGCGAGACGCTCCTTGCACGGTCTGGGGCGAGACGCCCGCAGCCACGGTGCGGAGGAAGAGGGGAAGCAAGGTTGATCCGGCGTCGGCTAGGGGCTTTGCCGGGATCAAGGGTTGAAGAAGGTGAGGCACCGCGAATCTTGCGAATCTGGCGAATGGGAGGGAAGGTTTTGGGGAAGAGTTGGAGCGAGACGCTCGTTGCACGGCCTAGCGCGGGACGCGCGAGCTACGTTGGAGTGGGGGAGGCGGGTTGGAGGAATGATTAGGGAGACTTGAATATTGAAGGTGTGGGGAGGGGTGTGATTTAGTTGGTGAAAAGTTAGATGGTAGAACGAGTTAGAGCGGGCGTCTGATTTTGGGATGAGTTTGACTTGCTAGAGGCGGAGGTTTTCGGGTGAAACTAGGCAAATGAGAATTGTTAGGTCTGATCTAAGTTGGTACGTCTTGTTTCCAGAGAAGAGCGAACGGCTTTGTTTGCATCGGCTTTCGCTGAGGCATGGCTACCGGATTTGTGAGTTATGCTCGGAGCTGGATTGCAGTGAGAGATATCTCTATCAGGTATTTACCCGGGATGTGGGGCTGCCGCCTAAGGAGCAATGCCTTTAAGGATTCGTAAACACGATGGTTTTTAGGAGGGGTTTTGAGCTGGCGGTTTTCGTCTTGGGCCAATCCTTGGTGGGTTGTCGCAGGGTTCGAGGGCAACTTCGCGGCTTGCGCTGCTGGATCAAGGCGCTGGTTTGAAGATCGTCGAGGATTCGTTCGATCCACCGCGCCAGCGCTTCGGAACCGATCAGATCGCCCCCCACCGCTAGCAACTCGCACAGCGCAGCGGTCTTGTGGAGCACTTTCGCAAAGCTGATCCGCAGGATCTCCACGCCTGCCCGCTCGGCCACCACCTCGCGTTGCTGCGCGACGAGGGACGCTGCCAGCAGCATCGCGAGCACTTCCTGGGCTGCCGTTTCGGGGGTCTGCGCGTCCAGCAGATTGTTGCGCCCATGCAGATGGCTTTTGAGTTCGCGGAAAAACAACTCTTCCTCCCAACGTGAGGCATAGAGCTCCACCAGCGCGGTGGCGGGGTGTTCTTGCTCATCGAGCAGGCTGGTCCAGAGCCGCATCGGCAAGGGCTTGGCTCCACCTTCGTAGTGGATTTCGGCGTGAATTTCGCGCAACAGAAGGGTCCCGATTTGCTGGCGGGTGCCGGGCTTGATCACGGGGATGCGCACCAGCCACGAGCCGTCGGCGAGTTGCCGGACGCGGGTGACTTTGAGGTTGGATTTGACCCGGAACAGCACGGCACCGGCGGACTTTTCGAGCATCGGCATGAGTTCCCACATCAGCGAAGGGATGCCGAAGAGCCGGTCGGCAAGGATCAGGCAGCGGTCCGGCAGGGACTGGCGGGCGAGCATTTTACGGGCCAGCGTCAGCTCGCCCTCGCCTTGCCAACCGAAGGCGGCGGCGAGGGGTTGATGGAGGCCGAGCTCGACGAGCACCACGCCGAGCAGGTGGGCGAAGGCGGGCACGCCACTGCCCTTGCTGCAACGGTTTTTGACAGCTTTGGCGTTGATGGCCAGAGTGTTGCGCAGGTTGAAGCGGGTTCCGTCGAAGGCTAACAGGCGGTAGCCGCGGTGGAACGCGCCGGGATGGCGGGCAAGCTCCGCGAGCGGCCGCAGCACCGCCGGCAGGATTTCATCGATGAGCTTCCAGCCGATGGAAAGCGCGCGCTGGCTCAGGGCGCTGTCGGAAATGATGACTCGGGTGATGGTTTTCACGTTGGCGGAGAAGGTGCCGGATCGGGCCAACTCATGATAGACCCTGGCCATGATCCATTGCCAAGGGGAGAGTTTGGCCGCCCCGCCTCCGCGAGGGCCGTGGCGGGCAAACAGGAGCTGGCAACAGGCTTCGCTCAACAGTCCGGAGAAAGCCCGGGAAAAGTCGCTGAAAAACGGGTGGTGGGTTGGGGATGCATCAGGCATCCACCCAATCAAAACATCTGTTTCAAAAGTACCAGTGCAAAATGCACTGTTAGAAAGCAGCTTGAATCCTTAAAGGCATTGGACTGAAGTCCTAGACTACTTTTTACGCTGTTTACCAAGCCCGAGCCGTGGAATAAGCTCCCGCCATGCCGAGAGAACGCGATCCGGACGAACCGAAAATCTATTTTTTGCCGAACTTGATGACGGCCTGCAATCTTGCGTGTGGATTT
>JAYWDF010000669.1:0-4446 GCA_043779985.1 Akkermansiaceae bacterium
CGGAAACTTTTTAACTTCAGACGATGAATCCAGATCGAGCCACCCTCAATTTCCTCAACAGCTTCCCCGAGGACGCCAGAAAACGGGGCGAAATGCTGCAAAAGGACGGTGCGGTAACGCAGATTTTCGGGAATCACCTTTTCATTCAGGGTGGTCGAAGACGAGTCCGGCATCTTCCGCACCAGCCTGCGCCTTCAGGGAAACCGCTGGTTCGGCTCCTGCACCGCCGAGAACGAACTGGTCGCCGGTGCCTGCCAGTATGCGACCATGATGGAGCGCATGCACCGCGGCGAGGATCTGCCCGAATCGCCTAACGAGTTCGACGACACCCCGGTTCTCGACATCATCGAAGAAAAACTCGGCCGTGAACTCGACGACAAGGAGGCGGATTTCGTCACCAAGATCGAGAAACGCTACCGCCGCTACGTCATCGAGGGCGAGCTCCACGACCACGACATGGTGCGCATCACCCCGCGTTGGGAAATCACCACTTACGAGCCGCTGGAACTTTGGCCGATCCCGCCCGGTGACATTCTCGAGTTCTGGAACTACATCGCCTACGCCTTCTATAAAAAGAAGCTTCCTTACCCTGAGTTCATGAGCGTGATCACCGATCTCGGTCACGTGCAGAAAAAGATGGCGGACTGGGAACAGGAGCGGGAAGTCGCCTCTTGGTACGAACGCATCGAGCAAGTCAACGAGCGCCCGCCGCAAGACGCGCCTGTCAGTGTCGCCTTCCGTTTGGTCGCCACGATCAATGAGGCCCGCATCGAGGTGAAGGAAGAGAAAGCCGGCGTCTGGATCCAGCTTCGCGAAAAGAACGACATCGAGAACTACGTCAATCTCCACCATGAAGCCGCCCTGCTCATGGACGCCTCCAGCCAGACGCTGTGGGAACACTACCTGGCATTCTATCGCAAATACGGCGATACCACGCTCGATTTCGACCAGGAAGAATCCTGCCGGTTCATGAACCGCGTTTTCCGCCAGCCCGCCCTCAAAGGCTACATCGTCAACCTCGACGAAAAAGAATTCAAAGTCGTTGAGGAACGCCTTTCCTGGGTCTGCGAAGATGATCCATACGACGGTAAGAGCTTCGCGCTCCAACTCGTCACCGCCACCGGTGAAAATGTTTCCCACTCTGTGCGACTCCTTCCCGGCCGCAAGGAACTCTATCAATCTGACGAAACCGTCTTCCCCGGCCCGCCACGCTGGCTTGAGGAAACCGACGTCATGCCGCGCTACCTGATCCCGATGCGCGTTATCGACTCGCTGGAAGGTGTCGAGTTCCTCCGGAAAATCGGTGCCTCGCTCCCCGAGTCCCTCAAGAAACGCGTCGTCGATCTCGAGCTCAAGCCACGCTTCGAAATGAAGCTCATCGCTGGCCTCACCGCCGCCGAGACCGAACACCTTGTCATCGACGTCAACGCCATCGAGACCAAGGGCCGCCGCTCTGAGCGCCTCACCAAAGAAGGCTGGGAACTCGCCGAGCAACAGCCGGTCAAGGGCAAGCAGCTCCTCCGCTTCGCCCGCGAGGACCTCTATCCAGTCCCTTCCATCCTCGATGAAATGGGCCTCAGCTACGATGAGAAGCTGCTCGCCTTCAAATCCCGCATCACCAAGCAATTCCCCGAAAAATTCGCGGAATGGATCAAGGCAATGCCGGAAAACATCGAGCTCGACATTGATCTCCGCCTCAAGTCCATCCTTGCCGATCCCGTCACCGCGGCAGTCCGCTTCGAAGTCGTCGGTCAGGACATCGACTGGTTCGACCTCCGCATCGTCATCGACGTGCAAGGCGCCAATCTCTCCAAAGCCCAGATCCGGCAACTTGTCGCCGCCCGCGGTGGCTACGTCCGCATGGATGACGGCACTTGGATGCGCTTGGAAATCAAACTCGACGCCGACCAACGCGAAGCCGTCACCCGCCTCGGGCTCGATCCCTTCGACCTCTCCGGCGAGACCCACCGCATGCACGCCCTCCAGCTTGCCGATCCCAAGGCCGCCGAGGTCTTCGATCCGAAAGCCTGGGAGCGAATCAAGAACCGCGCCGGCGACATCCAACTGGAAGTCAACCCCGAGGTTCCCGCCGAGCTCAACGCCACCCTCCGCCCCTATCAGGTGGACGGCTTCCGTTTCCTCGCCTACCTCTCGGTCAACAACTTCGGTGGGATCCTCGCCGACGACATGGGTCTTGGAAAAACCATCCAGTCCCTCACCTACCTGCTCTGGCTCTTCGACGAGCACCGCAAAACGGGCGGTATGAAAAAGCCGGCGCTTGTCGTCTGCCCCAAGTCCGTGCTCGACGTCTGGTACAGCGAGGCAGGCAAGTTCGCCCCCAATCTTAAGGTCAAGATTCTCAAGAACCGCGGCGACATCGACGTGGATTTCATCCAGAACCACATCGACATCCTCGTCCTCAACTACGCCCAGCTCCGGGTCTGTGGTGACGAACTCAACGGCATCAAGTGGCTCACCACCATCCTCGACGAAGGCCAGCAAATCAAGAACCCGGACTCCAAAGCCGCCAAGTGCGCCCGCGAGCTGGATTCCCAGAACCGACTGGTCCTCACCGGAACACCGATCGAAAACCGACTGCTCGACATGTGGTCGCTCATGGCCTTCGCGATGCCCGGTGTCCTCGGCTCCCGCGCCTACTTCAAGAAGCGCTTCGACAAGCGCAAGGACCCCCTGAGCCAGACTCGTCTCGCCTCCCGCCTCCGTCCCTTCCTCATTCGCCGCACCAAGCTGCAAGTCGCGCAAGACCTGCCGCCTCGGACCGAAGAGGAAGTTTACGCGAAAATGGAAGGCGTCCAAGTCGAGCTCTACAAGGCCGAGCTCAAGCGCATCCAGAAGGCGCTGCTCGGTCTCGATTCCGACGAGGCGGTGAAGAAAAATTCCTTCGCCATCCTCCAAGGCCTCATGCGCCTGCGCCAGATCTGCTGTCACCCGGGCCTCATCGATCCGAAGTATCTCAAGGAGGAATCCGCGAAGATGGAGTCGCTCTTCTACCTGCTCGACCAGCTGTATGAAGAAGGTCACAAGGTGCTCGTCTTCTCGCAGTTCGTCTCGATGCTCGACCTCATCAAGGCCCGCCTTGAGTTGGAAAACCGCCCTTACAACTACCTCACCGGCCAGACCAAGGACCGGAAAGGCGAGATTGAGCGCTTCCAGACGACCAAGGACCCGTCCGTCTTCATGCTCTCGCTCAAAGCGGGGGGCGCCGGCCTCAACCTCTCCTCGGCCTCGTACGTCATCCTCTACGATCCATGGTGGAACCCGGCCGTCGAAAACCAAGCCATCGACCGAACCCACCGGATCGGCCAGAAGAACAAGGTCATCGCTTATCGTCTCCTCACCCGCGATACCGTGGAGGAAAAAATCCGCATCCTTCAGCATCAAAAAACCCAGCTCGTCACCAACGTGCTCGGCGATGAAGGCTTCGCGTCTAACCTCGGACTGGACGATCTCCAGTTCATCCTCACCCACACCATTGACGAGGACGACGAGATCAAATGATCCAGGGCGGCATTCACCCGCCAACCCTCACACTGAAGAAAAGCCCGGCCTCATCCGCCGGGCTTTTTTATGCCCTCACGGCTGGTTAGAGGAAACTCCGGCGCAGCGCCTCCCACGCTCGGATTCGGATACGCCGCCAGCCGGATCTCTATCACCCATGGCCCCTGAAACACCTGACCACCCTATCACAATTCCACCCGGCGGAATCTACACAAAAAAGCTGACCTCCCGTTCCGGAAAGCCAGCTTTCTGCGATGCGGCGCTTCCTTCCGAAAACGCGAAATTCGACTATTGTGGAGGGGCTTCACCTTTGAGCTTGTCGGCAGCCTCCTGGGCGGCTTTGGCCGCATCTTCCATCGCTTTCTCGGCGGTCGCCTTGGTCGCATCGGACGCCTCTTTCATCTTCTCCTTGGCGGCTTCGGCAGCGGCGTCCATTTTTGCCTTGGCGGCGTCAGCGGCAGCCTTGGTTTTTGCGCTCGCTTCCTCCATCGCAGCCTTGGCACCCGCAGCGGCTATATCCGTTTTTTCACCTGCGGCTTTGGCCATTTCCTTCACACCTTCGGCGACCTTGTCGGCGCCCGCGTCCATTTTCTCAGACGCGGTTTTGTTCGCGTCGCAAGCGACGAAAAGCAGAGGCATGGCAAGCACAGGAATCCAGAGTTTGTTTTTCATAATGGATTGGTTTGGTTGATCAAGACGGTTTTGGTTATGACCAATCACCACACTACCCGCATTCCACTTGATGTCAAAGCAAGGATTTCACCTGCCGTCTCCCCCCTATCCTCTGCCTACCTCATCTCAACATTCAAAATGATCGACTCCCTGCCCCCGCATTGCGCCAAGTAGAATGACACCGGGAAGGGGATGACAAATCGGCTGTAGTCGGTCGTTGCGCCAGAAAGAATGACACCCAGATGCGAACACTAT
>JAYWDF010000670.1:0-4445 GCA_043779985.1 Akkermansiaceae bacterium
TTATTGTAAGCGCATTAAAATATTTAACAGATCTAAATCACTCCATTCCTGCTGGCGACCTCCTGCACGGCTTGCAGACAATTCCACCAATCCAGCAAAATTTGCAGGGAATCCGCCCTGTGGATTCGCCGGTTTCATTCAGCGGCGCGCGGTCCATTCCTCCCGTGCATACCGAGCTGCCGCGCGCCGGGCTAGATCGAGTGGATCGGGGACTCCGCTGAACACCTCCCATGCCATCGCAATTCGCCCGGCAAAATCCTCCGCACGGCGCTGTGACGCCTCGCCGCATACCACCGACACAGACCCTTGGTGCAAGAGCCCTTGGCGCGACCTCCGCTGGCCCGCACCGGCCATTTTCCTGGCATCCGAGCCGATCAAATCATGCCCCACCGGGTTCTCAAAACACAGCGCCGCCCCGGTCTCCTCCGCGCCGCCACTCAGCTGCACATCGACTCCCTCTGCCGCCAGCGATTCCGCCAGTGCGGCGTGAATCCGTCGGTAACTCTCGGCACCGCGCAGTCTCGCCAGCGGTTGCTCCCTTGGGACGACCAGGGTGTAAGTCCAGTCCGCTCGATGATCCACCACCCCCCCACCCGTCCAACGCCGGACCCATTTCACGTGGGGCAGAAGCTCACGAGCATCAACAATTTTCCCGAAATATCCCACACTCGCCCATTCCCCGGCCCATTCGTAGACCCGCAACACCGGCGCGACTGCGGTCTCCAACAGCCACTCGTCCACCGCCATCGACTCGGGCCCGGACCGTCGCACCGGGTCCATCCACAGGAGAATTGATTGGAAAATCCGCATCTGCGCCGACTCTCTTCTTGAAAACTCAAAACGGAAACCTCGAAACTCCTCCTCCCTCATCTTTCCGCATCCAGTTCGATCCCCCCCAAGGCCGCTGAAGCTACTGTAGATCACGATTCGCACGAGAGGGTCTCGCGGGACCGTGCCAATTCAAAAGCCCCTTGCTCCACGCCCAGACGAGTCCTTCCGCAAGGAGCAGGAGGAAGATCATTGCCACCAGAAAGCCTCCCATGGGGAGCTTGAGAAATGCCACGGCGAATGGAAGCAGGAAGACCGTCTCCACGTCGAACAAAAGGAACAGCAGACCGAACAGATAGTATTGGGAGTGGAAGCGCGTCTGTCGTCCCGCCAACGGATTCACCCCGCATTCGTAAAGCGCGTTCTTCTCCTTACCACGCTTGATCGGCGTGAAGAAAGTCATCCACAGCCGGGCAAGTGTCAGCGAGGCGATGGGCACCATCAGCGCCACGCAAAAGAAGACCAAAACGGGTAGGTAGGGATGCTTCATGGGGGTTTCGACCGCCGTTTCGGGTTTATCAAAAATTGAAGTCGCTGGGGAGCACTATTTCACATGGAAAATGTCCCGCCCGCCCGGGACCATTTGATCTTAGACCTTCCAAAGTTGCAGGACCCTCAGGTAGTTCGCGCGCTCGAAGACGGTCGGATCCGGGCAGTGTTGAAGACTCATGCTGCCGCGCATTTCATCGAGCGACTGGTAATCATGATCCTCCAACCAGTGCCTGAGATCGGCAACCAGGCCGGCGACGCGGCCAGGGCCGTATTTCAGCAGGCAGGAAACCACCTGCACGACGCTCGCCCCGCACATGATCGCCTTGATGATGTCTTCCACGGTGTGCACTCCCCCGCTCACGGCGATGTCGGCCTTGAGGTGACCGTGAAGGATCGCGGCCCAGCGCAGGCGCAGTCGGAGCTCGGTCGAGTTAGACAGCTCCAGCCGGTGGGTGGCTTCGAGCTCTTCGATGTCGATGTCGGGTTGATAGAACCGGTTAAACAAGATGACCCCCGCAGCGCCCAGAGTGTCAAGCTGCTTGGCGAAGTGGCCGGGCGACGAGAAGAACGGCGAGAGCTTCACCGCGATGGGGATGCTGACGGTTTGCTTGACGGCAGTGAGGATGTCGAGGGTGCGTTTTTCCACGGCGGTTCCCGGTTCGTCGGGATCGGTGGCAATGTAATAGACGTTGAGCTCGAGGGCATCCGCACCTGCTTGTTCGATGAGGTGGGCGTAGTCGATCCAGCCACCCATGGTCACGCCGTTGAGGGAGCCGATGACGGGGATATCGACGGACTGTTTGATGCGGGTGATTTGATTCAGATAGCGATCCGGCCCGAGGGCGTAGTCTTCCATCTGCGGGAAATAAGAAACCGCCTCACCAAACGACTCGGCGTGAGTCTCGATGTGGGCGAATTCCGCAAGCTGGTCGTTGGTGACCTGCTCTTCAAATAAGGAATGCATCACGATGGCGGCAGCACCGGCATCTTCGAGGCGGCGCACGTTGTCGAGCTGGTCCACCAGCGGCGAGGCTCCAGGCATCACCGGATTTTTCAGAGGAAGACCGAGATAAGTGGTTGATAAGTCCATGGAAATTATTCGTTAGGAGTGGTGGATTCGGCGGACACGGTTGGGGCCGGGGAAGTCGCCATCATTTGATAGTGGAGGAAGCGCTCCTTAACAGAGGCGGCCGCCATTTCCTGAAGCATGGCCGAGCGCACCGGATTGATCCGCTCCAACATCTGGAAGCGCGATTCGTTGCGGGTGAAGTCCTTCAACGAACTCTTGGGCGGCGCGGAGTCGAGTTTCATCGGATTCTCGCCCCGCTCGGCCCGGCGTGGATCGAAGCGGAACAAGGGCCAGTAACCGCAGGCGACCGCGCGTTTCTGTTGCTCCAGCCCCTGCGACATGCTGTAGCCGTGGGCGACGCAGTGGCTGTAGGCGATGATCAAGGACGGCCCCTCGTAGCTCTCCGCCTCGCGGAACACGGTGACGGCCTGCGCGTCCTTCGCTCCGAGGGCGATGCGGGCGACGTAGACCGAGCCGTAGGTGGTGGCGATGAGGCCGAGGTCCTTTTTCGGCAGCGCTTTGCCGGCCATGCTGAACTTGGCGACTGCGCCGAGCGGGGTGGACTTGGATTGCTGACCGCCGGTGTTGGAGTAAACTTCGGTGTCGAGCACCAGGATGTTTACGTTTCTACCCGAGGCGATGACATGGTCGAGACCACCGAAGCCGATGTCATACGCCCAGCCGTCGCCACCGACGATCCAGACGCTCTTGTCCACGAGGTAGTCGGCGATCTGGCTGAGGGTGCGGGCTTCGCGGCCGGTCTGATTGGTCAGCGCCCGGCGCAGGGCTACGACGCGCTCGCGTTGCGCCTGGATGCCGGCTTCGGTCGATTGATCCGCGCCGGTGATGGCGGTGACGAGGTCATCGCCTAACCACCTCGCCTGCTCGTGCAACAAGACATGGGCGAACGAGCGGGATTGATCGAGGCTGGCACGCATGCCGAGGCCGAACTCGGCGTTGTCTTCGAACAAGGAGTTCGCCCACGCGGGACCGCGGCCGCAGCCGTCGGTGGTGTAGGGAGTGGTCGGCAGGTTCCCGCCGTAGATCGACGAGCAGCCGGTGGCGTTGGCGATGAGCAGGCGGTCGCCGAAGAGCTGGGTGAGCAATTTCAGATAGGGTGTCTCGCCGCAGCCAGCGCAGGCACCGGAGAACTCAAACAAGGGGCGCATGAACTGCGTGCTCTTCACGTCGTCACGGAGCATCGCCCGGTCGGGATCGGGTAGATCGAGGAAGAAAGCGAAGTTCTTGCGTTCGGTTTCGCGCAGCGGAAGTTGCGGCGACATGTTGAGAGCCTTGCGGCTCGGGTTGCTCTTGTCCTTGGCGGGACAGACTTGGACGCAGAGTTGGCAACCGGTGCAGTCTTCGGGAGCGACTTGCAAGGCATAGCGCATGTCTGGATACTCGCGCGCTTTGAACTCAATGGATTTGAACGTCGTCGGTGCGCCGCCAAGATAGTCGGGGGTAAATACCTTGGGCCGGATCGCAGCGTGCGGACACACGATCGCGCACTTGTTGCACTGGATGCAGATGTCGGATTCCCACACCGGGATTTCCTCGGCGATGTTGCGCTTCTCCCACTGGGTGGTGCCGGTGGGCCAGACGCCATCGACCGGGAAGGCACTAACCGGTAGAAGGTCGCCCCTGCCGCCGAGCATCAGCGCGGTGACGCGTTGGACGAAGTCCGGCGCATTTTCCGGGACGATCGGGTTCAGCCGGATCGTCGACGTAGGTGCGTCGGGATAGTCGATTTTGACGAGATTCTCCAGGGTGCGGTCCACGGCCTCGTAATTCCGCTGAACCACGGCGTCACCACGCTTGCCGTAGGTTTTCAGAATCGCCTTCTTGATGCTGGCTATGGCTTCGTCCTTCTCCAACACGCCCGAGATGGCGAAATAGCAGGTCTGCATGATCGTATTGATACGCCCGGCCATGCCCACGTCGCGGGCCACGGTGCTGGCATCGATCGCATAGAACGTGAGATTCTTGAGGATGATTTGCTCCTGAATCTCGCGCGGCAACCGGTTCCACACTTCATTCGGGTCGCCGGGCGAGTTGA
>JAYWDF010000671.1:0-4442 GCA_043779985.1 Akkermansiaceae bacterium
CTTTGCTTGGAGCAGCAGATCATTCGGGAGTTCGATAGTCGTCTTCATCCTCGGATATGGGTGATGATACGGGCGTATAGGTGGGCGTCAAGATGGGAAGGCCAGGCTCTCATTTGCCGAGTTCCTCAAAATAACGGCGGACGATCTCCGCATAACGCTCCGGCACCGGATCGCGACCCACCGGCGCGAGCGGGTCCTTCCGGTCAAGCTCGTGCAAGCGGGCATCTAACTTCCCGGCCGCTTCCGTGAGCGGGCGGAGCACTCCTTCTTGAAGAGCAGCTTGATCCGGCTCCAGCGAGTGGCGTTTGAAATCTTTCCGCAGCTCGCGGCTGGCCTTGCGGGCGCGGGCGACGGCGGACTGCGCCTCGGGATCTTCCACCACGGCTTCCAGGTCGGATAGACGTTCGCTCCATTCATTGAAATCTTCGCCCGTGATCGATGATCGACCTCGACCCGAGGCACCGTCCCCTTGCCCTTCCGAAGGTGACGATGCTTGAGCCTGGCCCTTGCCGGAGCCGGGTTCTCGACCGGGCGATTCCGATTTTCCGGGGGATTTTCCGGGTTCACCTTTTTCGCCCGGCTTGCCAGCAGTTTGGCCGGGCTCGCCTTTCTCGCCGGGCTTGCCAGCCTCTTCTCCCGGCTTGCCATTTTCTTGCGGCTTGCCGGCGGCTTGATCGGCGAGGCGTTGCAGCTCGTCGCGGGCGTAGCGGAGGGCTTGCGCTTCGTTGCCGAGGATGCGCTCGGCCGCGCCTTCGATCTCACGGGTGAGTTTGGAAATGCCTTCCGTGGCGCGGTTAGACGCGGCTTCGCCGGGCGCTTGTTCCATCTGTTCGAGGGCTTTGGCGATACCGCTTTGATCGGCTTGGCGAAGTGCTTCGGCCAAATCTTGCGCGACGAGCGGCTCGGCCTTCTCTGCGGTTTCGGCGGTTTCCCGGATGCCATCGAGGAGTTTTTTCAAATCCTCCCGCTGTTGGGCGACTTGCGGTTTTGAATCGCCACTGTCAGTTAAGCTCGGAGCTTTCGGCGCATCCGGCTCGGCGGCGGGATCGCCGAGTTGACGCTGTTTCTCCTCCAGGGCGCGGGCGTCTTGCCGGAGATCCCGGAGCTGCTCGGCCAATTGGGCGGCGCTGGTTTCGCGGAAATCGTCGTGGAGTTTTTCAAGCGCTTCTTCGGCCCGGCGACCGGATGCCAGGGCTTCTCCCAGCTTGTTGTCCTTGAGCTCATCGTTGGCTTTCCGGGCTTGTTCGCGGGCCTCATCGAGCGCCTTGTTCTGGCGGGCTTCCGTCGTCTGCTGCTCGGGATCGGACGTTTTCTGCCGGAGGTCGTCCACATCGGTGAGCAATTCCTTTTGCTGCTCGCGGAGCTGCTTGAGCTGGCGCTCGATCTCGGCTTTTTCCGCAGCGGTGTCGGCTTGGTTGAGGGCGGCCTGCAAGGCCTGCATCTCTTCGTTGAGGTCGCGCTGGCGCTTGGCCAGTTCGTCGAGCCGCTTGAGGATTTCCATCGCCTCGTTCGCTTTGCCGGCGGCCTCGGGCTTCGCCTCCTTCTCCGCCTGATAGGGATTGTCCATCGGCTTCAGATCGAGGTCGTCCTTGGGTTTTTCGGCGGCGGATGACGATTCCCCTTCCCCCTGCGATTGCACCATCATCGTCTTGTTGCCCTTGAGTTGATAGAGATGGCGCAGCGCCACCTGTTCGTGGCCGATGGCCGGCTCCAGCGGCGCGGCGGAAGTCTTCTCATGGGCCAGGGTGAGCTCGGCAAGCGCGTCCTTCATCGCAAGCCGGGAATCGGTTAGGATCTGGCGGATCGCGGGATCGGTCTGCTCGGCCTCCATGCCAGCGGCGGTTTCCATGGTAATTTCCTGCGAGCGGCGCAGGGTTTCAAGGTCCTTTGCCGACGGCGGAGTCCCCGCGATCTCGGTGTGGTCGCGGCGGAGGTTCCAGGTGGAATTGAGAATCCCCGTCTGGGTCTTGATGAGGTCCGCCGCCGGATTCGAGCCGGGCGGGCCGGATTGTTGATAGAACTCCTCGTCGAAATCGCGGACCGGCACGAGATGGATGTCGCCGTTCACGCGGCGCTTGTTGCCGTCCGGCCCGATGTCTTCGGCCCAGGCGTTCCACATCAGCACGTCCTTGGGATGGGCACCCAGGGATTCGAGATCGACGAGTTGGGAAAGCAGCGGGCGCTTGTCGCCGGGTGCCGGGCTGCCGACGACTTCCTGCCATTTTTCGCCATCG
Organism: Akkermansiaceae bacterium; assembly: GCA_043779985.1. GTDB lineage: Bacteria > Verrucomicrobiota > Verrucomicrobiia > Verrucomicrobiales > Akkermansiaceae > Luteolibacter. The sequence goes on from JAYWDF010000671.1 coordinate 2,235, forward strand.
AGAGTGTATCGCAGGCCGTGGGCAAGCAGCGCGGAATCATCGGTCACGCGCGCTTCCAAACGGACTTCCTGGATCGGCGTCGCCTTCTCGTTCTTCTGCGGCAGCACAACCTGGACGACGGGCGCTTTGTTAGGAATGACCTTGATGTCGAGGATGTCATTGCGGGGGTTGCGGCGTCCAGCGCTGTCAGTGAGCACGATTTCATAACGGACGCTTTCCGTGAGCGCCATCGAGAGATGGAAATGACTTGGCTCGGCGGCATCGGCTAGCAGCTTGATCGGCTCCTTGTTCTTCGCGGCCAGAGAGGCGGAGAGGCCGGGGAGATTCACGACGAGCGTTAGTTCCATCCGCGTGTTCTCTTCCGCCCGGATGGAGCGCGGGTCCTTGAGGGTTTCAGGCGGCTTTCCCAAATGCCCCGGGAAATGCAGGACCACCTCTGACTGGCGCAGCGCCGGGATGTCGTAAACCCGAACGGTGTAGGCACGGCTCGCGCCTTCGGGGGTGACCACCTTGTAAGCCAACGGTCCGGCGACCGCAGCGAGCCGCGCCTGATAGACCGGCCCGGTGAACGGCCGGGTGAGCGCAATGCTTTGGACGCGACCCGCTTCATCCGTGGTTTCCAAAGTCGCGCTGGCGGGCGGCGTATCCCCGAACTGCGCTTGGATGGTCAGCGGGCTGCCGCGCTCGATCTCGACGTCTCCCGGATCGACCGCGAAATCGAGGACGGCGGCGCTGCCCTTGTTCTCCGCGCTCGCGGGAGCATGCGGAAGCGCCAGTGTTTCCTGACGATGGTGCCGCCTTGTTCTCCGCGCTCGCGGGAGCATGTTTAGCAGCGGGTCTCAGCATCAGGCACGCGGCTGCGATGATGAAAAGCAAGCCCGCCACGTTGGCCAACCGCAGGCCGGTTAGGCGGGGCCGCGGCACAAGATCGATCCAATGGTCGCGTGCCGCCGAGACCAGCGAGATGAGGACCAACCGGCTCTGGAGGAACGTGAGGGATTCAGCCCCGGAGTCCGGCGCTTGGTCCAAGGCCGCTAACAATCCGGTTTCCAGCTCGGGATGTTTCGCCTCGATTTCCTTCGCGATCCGGCGGGGATCACTCAAGCAGCGGCTCCAGAAAAAGATTCCCACCGAAGCCGCTAACAAAACCACCGCCAGCGCGGGCGCGAGGATCCGCACGGGGACACTATTTTTCCAAAGCAGCCAGCCGATGAGGAGGCCCAGCCACCAGGTGATGGCGAGGCCACCGTGGAAACGCTGGCGGCTGCGGCGGGCGGCGATGTCGCGAAGGATGGCGTGCAGCTTGTCGATCATGGCGTGGCGGGAGTTAGACGCTTGGTGGCGAGGGCGGCCCAGGCGGTTTCCGCGAGGAAGAAGCCGGCGGCGGCGACCAGCGCCCACCAGCCGAAGCGCTGGCGACGTTCCTGTTCAATGTTGGAAATCTCGGCCCGGGTTTCGGCGGATTGCGCCGTGAATTTGGGTGGATCAAGCGGCAGGCCAAGCGAGCGAAGTTCCGACTCCGGTAAAGGCGTCAGCTCGGACTCGGATGGATCGAGCTGGACGGAGAATGCGAAATTTTCTCCCCGATAGATTCCCGGCGCATCCGTGGCGGTGAACGGGACACCGGGCTGGACACTGACCTTCGCACCATCCGGCTTGGTGACTCCGGAGGGAGCCAGGAACGACTCGCCGATGACGAGCGGGCTCCGCTTATTTCCCGGCACCGCCAGCAGGGAGTGGAGCAATGGCGCGAACTTGGTGGTCAGTGCAAGCTGGCTGTCCGCAGGCCGCCAGGTGGTGGTTAGAACGTGGAGAGTTCCTTTCCCTACAGGAAACGCGAGCCATGCGGGTTCGCTGGAATCAAATTGTGCCAGCACGTTTCCGCGGGCCACAAGGTCAGGGGCGAGGATGCGGTACTTCCAGAACCGGATGCTGCTGAAGTCCGAGTAGCGGGCATCGGCAAACGGCGCGAAGACGCTTGAGTTGAAATCAATTTCACCTAACCGGACATGATCATCCACCTTCGCTTCCCGCGCTGGGCCGGTCTTCGTGGCGAGAATTTTCCCTAACATCGCGGCGGACCCGGCGTCCCGCACGGCAAACAAGGCATTGCCCCCGGCTTTCAAAAATCCCACCAAGGCAGCGACCGACGGATCGTCCAAGCGTCCGTCGGTGATGGTTAGCGAGGGAGCCTCCTTGGGAATTTCC
>JAYWDF010000672.1:0-4437 GCA_043779985.1 Akkermansiaceae bacterium
GAGGCGGGATGACCCGAAGGTCAAGCTGGGCGCTATGGACATTCAGCTTAAAAGGGTGGAGGAGATTTGCTCCAAAGCTTCCGAAATTATTTTGATACGGAAATCCCTCGGCGATTTGATAGGTAGCCTTCCGACAAGTGATGAGACCGGGGCCGAGTGCAGCCTTGCCGAAGTTTATCCCGGCTGGAAATCCATCCAAGAATGGCTCGTCAACGGGAAAAAAGTCCACCTTCTTTCCTCGACTACGCTCGATTTCCACGACCCCACGAACGGTCGGGCTCTGCGTATTGCAAGCGCGTTCTTGCCACATGTGCAGGATAAGAAGCTGGAATTGAGCGTCGGTAATACCTCTTTCACGGGGAGTGAGGCCCATGCAATCGTCGTTAACGAGGCACAGCAAACGGCGACCCTGCTATTCTCCCCCGAGTATATGGGTTCTTCGCTCGAAAGACTGTGGCCCGAGATTATTTTGGCGAAGGAAATTCCAGCCTCGGAAATCTCCGAATACTTTGTGAAAGGAGTCCCTGTATCTGCTGCGGCGTTTCAATTGCCTGCTGGAGTCCAGCATTCTCACTACCGGATGAACCAACCCCGTGATCTAGCCAAGGACTTCCAGTTTCTCGGCATCGAGGAAATTAAGAGCATTGAAATCGTAGACCGGTATTTGTTTGCGATGGATCACAATGTGGATGCGCTAGGCGACCTGCTTGCGTCATTTGCTACGATGTGGAAAACAAAGCCAGAACGGATCACTCTTACCTATGGTCCTGCTGGAACCACGATGGAAGACCAGGCATGGCGCAATACAGCTTACAATTTCGTAATCGCGCTCCAAAAGCGGCCTGAATTTGCCGATATTGTCATCCAGCCAGTGCCGCGATCTTACCGCGAGCCGAAGGGAGACAAGCATGACCGTCGAATCCGAATTCATTCGAAGCCAGTCGATGCTCCCGCGGCTACAAATACGACCGGCCGACGGCAACGCATAGCGGCGGCCAAGCCACCAAAGCAAGTCAGTAGAATATTCGTGGCTGAACTCACCGGAGGAGTGTCGCACCTGATGGATGTCGGATCGGAAACCAATGTCTTCACATGGATTAAATAACACATCCTCTTAATCCTTAACAATTAACTTCTGCCCTTCTCTTGCTTCATCTCTCCCCCACTCCCCTGACTCTTTGGATCGGCATCATCGCCTTGATCCTCGTTGGCGCGTTGTCCGTGATTTCATGGCGACGCAGCCCGCACCGCGGACGCACCGCCGCTCTCGAATGCCTGCGTTTTCTATCCGCACTCGCCGTCGTCCTCATGCTCTGGCAGCCCGAGTGGCTGACCACCCTCCACCCCGACACCAAGCCGCAGATCGCCATTCTCTGGGACGACTCCAAGTCGATGACCACCATTGATGCCGCGCTGCCACCGGTTCTCGCCGACAAATCCGAAATCGTCTCCCGCGCCGAGTGGGTCAAGAAAGCCCTCACCTCCGACCTCTGGAAACCCCTCGAAGCCAACGGCGCGAACGAAGTCTCCGCGATTCCCTTCGCCAGCCCGCCCACTGAAAATGGAGCCATCGCCGGCACCGATCTCGAGACCCCGCTCAACGACCTCCTCGCCAAACAAAGCAACCTCCGCGCCGTGGTCCTGCTCAGCGATGGCGACTACAACCTCGGCCAGCCACCCGTGGCTGCCGCCCAAAAAATGCGCCTCCGCGGCATCCCGCTTTTCCCAATTCCCGTCGGCAGCAAGGTCCGCCTGCCCGATCTCGACCTGCTCTCCGTCACCGCACCCACCTACGGCATCGTCGGGGAGAACGTCCAAATCCCCTTCACCATCCGCTCCTCGCTCGACCGCCAGGTCCGCACCATCGTCCGCCTCCGCGACGAATCCGGCAAGGAACGCACCAAGGACATCATCATCCCGCCGAACGCCGAGACCTACGACTCCATCCTCTGGCGCTTGGAAAAGGAAGGCTCCTCCACCCTCGAACTTTCCATCCCCGTGGCCGATGGCGAGCTCGTCGCGACCAACAACTCGCGCAAATTCACCATCGCCGGCCGTCCCGAGAAGATCCGCGTCCTCGTCATCGAGACCCTGCCGCGCTGGGAATACCGCTTCCTCCGCAACGCCCTTTCCCGCGACCCCGGCGTCGAGCTTTCCTGCCTATTGCTGCAACCCACACTCGGCCCCGGCGAGGGCAAGGACTACATCAAGGAATTCCCGGCGAAAATCGAAGACCTCGCCAAATACGACGTCATCTTCCTCGGCGATGTCGGCGTCGGCCCCGACCAACTTACCAAAGAACAATGCGCCCTGATCCGCGGCCTCGTCGAGAACCAAGCCTCCGGCCTGATCTTCATGCCCGGCTCCCAAGGCAATGAATTCTCCCTGCTCGATACCGAACTCGCCGATCTCATGCCGGTCGTCCTCGATATCGACAACAAACAAGGCATGAATGAGTCGGTCCCCTCGCCCCTCACCCTCACCACCGAAGGGCGCGCCTCCCTGCTCACCATGTTAGGAAACAGTGAGGAGGAAAACCCGGAAATCTGGCGGCGCCTCCCGGGCTTCTACTGGCACGCCCCCGTCATCAAGGCCAAGGGCGGTGCGGAAGTCCTCGCCGTCCACGGCAACCGCCGCGGCAAATACGGCCCCATCCCCCTGTTAGTCACCAAGCCCGCCGCCAGCGGCAAGGTTCTCTTCATGGGCATCGACTCCGCCTGGCGCTGGCGGCGCGGCGTGGAGGACCTCTATCACTATCGGTTTTGGGGCCAGGTCGCCCGCTGGATGTCCTACCAGCGGAACATGGCGGCCGGGCAGCGCGTGCGCCTCTTCTTCAATCCCGAGCGCCCCGAGCCCGGCTCCACCGTGACGCTCAATGCCAACGCCTTTGATCCGAACGGCGCACCGCTCAAGGAGGGTAGCGTTTCTATCGACCTCACCGCTCCGGACGGCCGCACCCAGCGCGTCGAGCTCCAGAAAAACGAGACCGCCTGGGGTGCCTTCAGCGGCCGCGTCAAGGTCGATCTTCCCGGAGCCTGGAAACTCCACGCCACCGCCACGGGAGCCGAGGACAAGCCGCTCGAAACCACGATCCTCGTCCAAGGCACCGAGATCGAAAAAATCGGCCAGCCCGCCCGCCCGGAAGTCCTTGAGGAAATGGCCAAGGTCTCCCGCGGCCGGATCATCCAGCCCGCGCAACTCGCCGATCTCATCCAGGAAATCACCGCTCTGCCGGAGCCCCGGCCACTTGAGAACCGCATCCCGCTCTGGTCCCACTGGGCCACCGTCGCGGCGCTCGTCACCCTGCTCGGAATCTTCTGGGTCGGCCGCAAGCTCAACGGTGCTTTCTGATCGAAGCCCCGGAGCCCGACTTGTTTTCACGGTGGAGAATCACTAGTTTACGGGATCTACCGGAGCTCCCTTTTGCTGCGTTGCTTCGTCTCCACCATGGCCGATCGGCCAATTGGCATCTTAACCCTTCGAAGGCATCCTCCTGTGAGCATTTCCTCGTAAAACCCATTACAAGAACCACCCTTTTTTTGAATTAAAGCTCCGACCAAGTAGCAATAAGGTCCTCGGAAACGTCCCACGATCCCTTTTCTCACCCGACGCCCCGGACATCTCATTGTGCGAATGTCGTATTTATTCATGCGATTGCCTCACCTCTCCGCCCCTCTGTCATCCTTTTATCCGACTGGCCAAAACTCAAATTGTAATTACAATGGCAAAAATCCAATGGCGCCAGCCACCTCGCTCAAACCCACTGGATCCTCCTCCAAACCCATCTCCTTCCTTCCTTTTCCCTTTGCATGAAACCCAACAACCATTCACCAGAAAGCTCCACTGCCTTGGCATCCGGTCGACGCGGCTTCGCGCTCGTCGTCACCCTTTCGCTGATGATCTTGCTGACCGTCATCGCGGTCGGACTGCTGTCACTTTCGAGCATCAGCCTGCGCAGCTCCTCCCAAGGCGAGGCGATCCAAATCGCCCGGGCGAATGCCAAACTTTCCCTGATGCTTGCAATCGGTGATTTGCAAAAACAACTCGGCCCGGACACCCGCGTCTCCGCCACCGCAGATCAAATCACCACCTCGGATCCGGCGGTTTCCTCAACACCACAGACCCAGCGGCACTGGTCAGGAGCGTATAAATCGTGGCCAGCCGCATCCACCACCCGCCCCACCGCCCCCGAGTTCCTGCAATGGTTCGTCTCCGGCACCCCCACCAGCGTGACTGCGAAAACTTTCGCTGCCACCGCGTTGAGCTCCGGCTTCGTCGAAATCGTGAGTAAAAACTGCGTGGGAACCACCGGCGACGCGGTCCGCGTGCCGATCGTCAGCCAAACGCTCACCGGCTCCAAAAACAACTTCGCCTGGTGGGTCAGCGATGAAGGGGTCAAAGCGTATGTGCCGTCCGATCCCTCGCCACCGGCTAACG
>JAYWDF010000673.1:0-4435 GCA_043779985.1 Akkermansiaceae bacterium
GTCGGAAGGGTCCCAAGGCGTCCATTGCTTCAACTGATTGTCCCAGTACTCGCAGTAAAAATGCCGGTCGTTCGTGTGATACCACCACCCCGCTTGACAAAGTCGTGCCGGAATCCCGACAGAGCGCAAAAGAGAGACATATACCCCATTCAATTCCCCGCACGCCCCCTCGCGGATCTCTAGGATTTGTAGTGGCGTCTTGGTTCGGTTCTCGGCCCTTCCAAGGCGGATCCTCGCATCCTCTTTTTCATTGGGAACCCACAGCCACTCGATGATCGCATCCGCCACCTCCTTGGTCGTCTGCTTCCCCGCCACCACCGGCTGCATCCGATCATGAAAATCCTTCCGCCACAGGCACAAATCCTCGTCTCCGACGCGATATGGCAGAACCCATTGCCTCCACAGTTCGTCGTCCAGCTTCTCACCAAGATAGGGCAAAGCTTCATGAACCCTTCGCGCGTAGGTGACGTTCTCGATGATCTGCCCGGCAGTCAGGCTAACCAGATCGTATTGAATAGCGTGGGCGATCAAATACTCCGTGTCTTTTCCCTTCACCATGCGCAACGCGGTTTCCAGTTCACTACGGTTGCCACCTGCATGCTTCAACGCGGCACGCACGTCGCCAGACGGCTCCACCGCCGCCGAAAGCACGAGGGTGGGCATGACGAAAAATGCCAAAATCCCGTAAAGTGATCCTTCTGCCTTCATGATTTCACGATCTTTGTAGCCCATCTTTCATGTTTAGGTTAATCCGAGAGGCCCGACCCCATACATGTTATTCCGCGAGGACCGACCCCATTCATCACGTATCCTATCTTCCCTGCATAATGTTAATCCGCGAGGACCGACCCCATACACTGTAATACTCCCGGTATGATTCCGTTGCAACTATTTGATCGCGTCGATCATCTTTATGACACGTTCCCTTTGATCCTTGGATTGGATGGTCTGTGCCCATTTCAATGCAGACGCCGAATCCTTGTCTTGCTTCAAAATATTTACAACGAGCTCTGATATTCCCGTATCCCGGATGGAACCCGTCGGCAGAGAGACGATCCACTGGGAGGCTGCCATCGGATCTCTAGCCAGCCAGTTTGATGTCAAGATTTTTACCGCTGCGATTTGATCAGCGTCTTGTCTAATGGACGTATCAGCAATCGTCATAATTGTGTCCGCGGCTTTTTGAGGGTTGTATTCCGACAACGTCTTAACGGCATTTAATGTTACGATCCGCCTCTCCTCCAAATCTCTAATTTTGGATATTTGATCAAATATCATTTTTTGATCTTTGTCGATTGATTCTGAAATTATTTTATCGAAAACCGATTTATTTGAAATATAGTTTTCACCTTCAATCTGCCTCACCATCCATTCCCCGGCGGCCTCGGGGTCTTGGTTGGTCCAAGAAAATACAAGTCTTTTTAAATATATATCCTTATCTTGTTTGTCTCCGATGGTGTCGGCCAATTCGATTCCACGCAATGGATTCTTATTGCCATATGCTGACGCGATGACACCTAAAGATTTAATATCCAGATACTCGGGGTTATCCTTGCACCAATTATAAGTTTGTTCAGGATCCTTTGCGGCCATCTCCTGTATCAACGAAGTTGCGATGACATTACGCATGGTGCCGTAAGGTAGCCCCTCTATAACCTTCTTTGCCGACCCTAGATCGCCATTACCGAGAATCAATGTCGCCAAAACTTGCCCAATTCCATGAATGGCGTCTTCTGAAGATGCCGTTGATGCCAACCTGATCGCAAGATTTAAATCTTTTTGAGCAATAGCTTCTATTGTGCATTCCAACACCATATCCTTGTTTTGCCCGGAAGGAATGGAATTTATTAAATTTGCCGATACAGCCAAAGGTCTATTACTCATCACGCATGATGATGTGGCCGCTATGAGGATAGAGCTCGAAAAGTAAGAATCTTTAAATGTATTTGCCCACACAAAACAGGCGGTTGGATCTCGTTTTGCCCATACAAATGATATTTCAGAGTACAAATTCTTCCGAGTTTCCTTGTCTATTTCAAGCGAGTCAACAAACGCTATCGCTTCATTTTGGTCGGACTCGGCCAATTTTCTTGCTTTCGTAAAGTAACCATTAATAGTGGACTCTGCGGTTTCGGACGGTTGCAACGAATCACTATTTTTGTCGGAAACTCCAATTACTTCAATGGGTCTATTTTTTTGAATTCGATTCGATGCGCTATCGCGTCGGTATTGCTTTGTCTCTTTCAATTCAATCCCACTCCGAATTTTTTTTGCCGGATACAAAATGAATAAAATCACTCCTATGGCCACTAGCATGAGTCCGTATTTTTTCATTATCACATTACATTTTTTTTATGATAAAACCTAGTAGATGCATTCGCACCTACTAGGAAATAGCAAATCCTATTTTTCGTAGGCACCGGAATTCGAAATTACATTATCTTCGTGCACCCATACAGGCTGTGCGTTATTTGATATTTTATAATCAGCACCACCAGTGGCCTTGAGCTCTTTATAGAAAAAACGCCTGCCGCTAGTATCACCTGTCTCAGGTGTTTCCGTTCCTTTAGTAGGGATGGATCCAGAAGGATTTTGAAGGGTGCCTCCTCCAGGAGTCGTACTAGAGGTATTCTGCGCGCGATCGTAATCCGGAGTTTGATTCTTGTCGTAATTATAATAGACGTTGATTGTTCCCAGCGAATTGCCGTTATTGCTAACTTGACACGCGACATAGCCTTGTTTCAAGCCACTTGGATCTACTTTTCCCAACGGATCGCCACTGACATACGTGTGGTTGTTCGCTCCATCCGGGAAGCCAGAGGGGTCGGCGGTTGCCCACTGATTAGCGGCTGGAGAATATAGCCGGCATGGGAAAACGAAACCGTCGAGTTCCTTCACAAATGGTTTGCCAGTGAAACGAACGTCTTGGAGGCCTTCCCCATATGCGGTGCCGACGGCAGACTTTTCTCCCATCGCAAGGGTGGAGCCAAGATAGTCGCTGACGACAACGTCGCCGCCTTCGGTGAGAATCGGGACACCTCCGGTGAAGTGGTCTTCGTTTGCGAAGGCTTCAGAGCCTACAGAAGCTACCACATTGCCATCCCAAGAGTATTGAGTAAATTTTCCAGCAACCGCTTTTCCGATGAACTGACCTTCCGCATTGTAGAAGAATTCGGCTTTTCCGATAGCGTCGCCCATTCTCAGAATCTTGTCGGCATAGCCGTAGTTGCATTTGCGGATGGATTGGCCAGATTCATCGTTGTAGGAGACCGGGCGACCTGCGTCATCGTAGCTGACCTGCTCGCGGCCGTTTGCAGCAAAATCGATGGAGGTGATTTTGTTCGAGGCGTCGTAGGACAGCTTCGTGACTTGGCCATCTATGGATTTCTCGACGATGTTCCCGGAGGCATCGTAGGTGTATTTCTCGCTGCCAAGGGAGGTGGCGGAGGCGTAGCCAGCGAGGCTGAGGATGCCAGCAGTGATGCTGGCCCAGTGTTTTGTTTTTGTGTTCATGGTGAATTCGTTAGAGGTTATTTGTTATACGTTATTTGGAGGGAGAGGGAGGAAGGCGAAGGAGATGTAGTAGGTTTTGAACGCGAATTGACGCGAATGGATATTGAGGTTTTGAAACCGGTGTTTCCTTGTGCGATTTGATTCGTGTTCATTGGCGTTCATTCGCGGTTCGATTGTTGTTTGTATCATACAGGCGAGATTAAGTTTCGCGGTCCGGCTTGGAAGGCTCGTTGGCAAGATGCCAACGCTCCTTGAATTACGCTATAGATTGCTCAGGCTTGAGCTGGGGTGTAAATGGATTTGAATAACGAAAAGCGGAAGGTTGGGGGAATGGTGAATTATTTAACCGCGAATGGACACGAATCGACGCGAATGGATATTGAAGTTTTGAAATTGGTGTTTCCTTGTGCGATTTGATTCGTGTTCATTGGCGTTCATTCGCGGTTCGATTGTTATGTGTAGAAGACAGGCGAAATGAGGTTTCGCGGTCCGGTTGTGATAACTCGTTGGCAAGATGCCAACGCTCCTTGAGTTATGGGGCTTTGGATTTGTTCACTTCGGTGAGGCGGCCTAGGGGATCGTAGCGGTATTGGTGGAGGATGCCGTTGAGGATGCGGGTCTGGAGTTTGCCGTCGGGACTCCAGACGTAGTGGCAGTCGGTGATGGTTTTGCCTTTGTCGTCGGTGGCGACGATGGATTTCGGGTGGCCGTCGGGGTGGGTTTCGTAGCGGACGATCCAGTTGTTGAAGAAACGTTTGGTGGTGAGATGGAGGGTGGTGGGGTCGTAGTCGTACCAGATTTTCGGAACGTCGTTGACGGAGATTTGGGTGTAGCGGTTGAGGAGGTCGTATTGGTAGCCAGTTTCCTGGAGGAGGTGGGCCGCTGAGGCGGCGATAGGGGATTGGGGATCGGGGATGGTGGA
>JAYWDF010000674.1:0-4429 GCA_043779985.1 Akkermansiaceae bacterium
GTCGCGACCCTCCGCCGTTTCCGCGAGCGTTCCGAGCAGTGGAGCGACCTTATCCTCACTGCACGCACTCACAATGTCGCCGCCCAGCCGACCACCCTCGGCAAGCGTATCGCCATGTTCGGCGAGGAACTCCTCAGCGGCTTGCAAGCGCTCGATTCCGTCATCGCCCACTACTCGGTCCGCGGACTCAAAGGGGCGGTCGGCACCCAAATGGACCAGCTTTCCCTGTTCGGGGGCGATGCCGCCAAAGTCGCCGATCTCGAAAAGCGCGTCGTCGCCCACCTCGGCATGCCCGCCGTCTGGACCAACGTGGGGCAAGTCTATCCACGCTCGCTGGACTTCCGCGTCGTCGCCGTGCTCACCGATCTTTGCTCGGGGCCATCCTCGTTCTGCAAAACGCTTCGCCTGATGGCGGGAAATGAAACCGCCAGCGAAGGCTTCGCTCCCGGCCAAACCGGCTCAAGCGCCATGCCGCACAAGATGAACTCGCGCTCCTGCGAACGCGTGAATGGCTTCCACGTCATCCTCAAGGGCTACCTTACCATGGCAGCAGGCCTTGCCGGAGATCAGTGGAACGAAGGCGACGTCTCCTGCTCCGTGGTCCGGCGCATCTTTCTACCAGACTCGTTCTACACCATCGACGGCATGTTCGAGACCTTCCTCACCGTCCTCGACCAGATGGACGCCTACGAAGCCGTCATCGACGCCGAGACCGCGCACTATCTGCCTTTCCTGATGACCACCACCATCATGATGGAAGCGGTGAAAGCCGGTGTCGGTCGCGAGACTGCGCACCACGCCATCAAGGAGCACGCCGTCGCCACCGTGAAGGATCTGCGCGAGGGGACGATCGATCACAACAACCTCGTCGAGCGACTTGCTGGCGACGCCCGCCTCGGACTTTCCCGCGATTTCCTCGACGCCATCCTTGCGAAGGGCGACGGTGAATCCGGCGCCGCCAAGTCCCAGATCGCCGCATTCGCCGCAGCGGTTAGGAAATTGGAAGTCGCCAGCCCGCAAGCGGCAGCCTACGGCCCTGGTTCGATTTTGTAAGACTCACGAGGTCGCCCGTTGGACGGGCTGGATGCTCAGTCGGATGATGTGTCCTCGTCAGGGAGTCGACATCGCCGTGCTCCGAGGCGCGGGCCGAGGCTGCTTCAAGCTTGTGCTTGCGCTTTGCCTCCTTCTTTGCCTTTTTCTCTAACTCACGGCGGCGTTTCTCGAATGCGTAGTTGGTCGTGGCCATATTGGCGGAGCTTTTACCACCCGGCGGAATGAATGCGAGAAATGGCTGCATCCTTTTTAAATATTTTTGAATCAAGCCCCCGCAGGGTCGAACGTGATCGAGTCCAATCGGAAATCAGCCGATGCTAAATGGAATTTGAAAATTGAGTCCAATTCGCTTAGAGTGGGAACCCTATGAATCCCATTAAACCGAATACAGACACCGCGGTGGACTCTCGTTCGTCGATGCAGCCTGGCTTCTTGGAAGAAGATCCGGACATTGAACTCGTCCAGCAGGGCTTGGAAGTGGCGGGAAACGAACTGCGCGATGCGGTGGCGGATGCCTATGAGGCCAGCGCCCGACTCAGTGACGATCCGGTGGCAGCTCTCGACGACATCGATTACGCCGAGGGGGAGGAGCCGTCCACCACGCCCGAGCTGGCAGCCATGCATGAAGAATTCCTCCCGAGTGATGAGAATGATTAAACTCCCGCGGCACGTCGGCCTCACGGACCAGCAATCCCGACGCGAAAATGCGCGGGGGCAAAGCGAGGTGCGCGGAACGATGTCCGTGCCTCTGACGATGCTCCCGCGCAAAGGGTTACAAGAAATGGCTCAGATGAACTCGTTGAAGAGTCCTTCGATCATTTCCTGGCGACCGCTCGCGACCATCGGCTCGCCGTTGGCGAGCGCGTATTTCTCGAGATCGGCCAAAGTGGTTTTACCTGCCTCGGCTTGGGCACCGATGCCGTTGTCGAAGGTGCTGTAGCGCTGCACGATGAACTTGTCCAGGCGTCCGTCCGCGCGAATGGCGGCAGCGGTTTTCAGGCCGCGGGCGAAGGCGTCCATGCCGACGATGTGGGCGTGGACGAGATCGACGGGCTCCCAGGACTCACGGCGGCGCTTGGCGTCGAAGTTGAGTCCGCCGGTGGTGAAGCCGCCCATTTTCATGAGCACCAGCATCGTGTGCGTGGTCAGATAGAGATCGGTTGGAAATTGATCGGTGTCCCAGCCGACGTTAGGCGTGCCCATGTTCGCATCGATGCTGCCGAGTGCTCCGGCTTCGAAGGCGACGGTGAGCTCGTGCTCCATCGTGTGGCCGGCGAGGGTGGCGTGGTTGGTCTCGATGTTGAGCTTGAAGTGCTCTAGCAGGTCGTACTCGCGCAGGAAGTTGAGGCATGCGGCGGAGTCCGAGTCATATTGATGAGTGGTCGGCTCCTGTGGCTTGGGCTCGATGTAGAACTGGCCGGTGAAGCCGATTTCCTTTTTGTAATCCACAGCCATGTGCAGGAAGCGGGCGAGGTGGTCGAGCTCGCGCTTCATATTGGTGTTGAGCAGGGTGGTGTAGCCTTCGCGACCGCCCCAGAACGTGTAGCCCTCCCCGCCGAGACGGTGGGTGACTTCCATGGCTTTTTTCACTTGGGCGGCGGCGTAGGCATAGACTTGGGCGTTCGGACTGGTGGCGGCTCCTTGCTGATAGCGGGGATGGGAGAACAGGCAGGCGGTACCCCAGAGCAGCTTCCTGCCGGTGCGCTTTTGCTCTTCTTCGAGCACGTCGGCGACGGCGTCGAGCGCCTTGTTAGACTCGGCTAGATTGTCCAATTCCGGAGCGACGTCGCGGTCGTGGAAGCAGTAGTAGTCGAGCCCGACCTTTTCCATGAAGTCGAAGAACACGCGGGCGCGGTTTTGCGCGTTGGCGATGGAGTTCGAGCCATCGTCCCACGGGTGCGCGGCGGTGCCTGCGCCAAACGGATCGGCCCCCGTGCCGCGCATGGTGTGCCAATAAGCGCAGCCGAAGCGGAACCACTCGGCCATGGTCTTGCCCGCGACGACTTCGGACGCGTTATAGTGTTTGAAGGAAAGCGGGTTTTTCGAACCGGGTCCTTCGTAGGACACGGCGTCGCAGGGAAATGTAGTCATGAGGAGTGGTGGAATTGAGATGTTAAATTGGGATCGTGATCTGGTGTAGGACCGAGCGCAAATTACCTGAAAATCCGCTCGCATTGCTACCGCAAATTACGGTAGCTTATTGATGAAATGCGACACGTAACCCCGGATTCCTCCCGTCGAATCGCCGTGGTCCAGTCATCGGTGAATGTGAGACGCCTTACGCCGGGCTTGGCGCCATTTACCGGGATGGGCTATGATTTTTGGATTATCGATCTCTATCGTCAACCGGAATTGCTGGTGGCCAGCCTGCGCGAGTGGAAGCCGAGCGCGATCGTGACCGAGTGGTTACCGGGCCTGACCGAGGCGCTCGTCGGGCTGGGTTGCCCGGTCGTGCTGGTGCCGTCTGATCAGACGGTCGATGGGGTGTTCAGTGTGGATGTCGACGATTGCGCGATCGGCAGGCTGGCGGCGGAGCATTTGATTTCACGGGGGTATCGCAACTTCGCGTTCGTGGGGCGGACCGATGCCCATTACGCCAAGCAGCGTCTGGAGGGCTTTCGTTCGGTGGTCGGGGAAGTGCCGATCTACTGGGAAGAGTTTCGGGATTGGCGTCAATACGACGAATATTGGCGGGATCCCGACGAGGACATGGTCGGGTGGTTGGCGCAACAGGCGACGCCTTTGGGCATTTTTACCGCCCATGACCCGACGGGACGCCATGTGCTGGAAGCGGCGGCGCAGGCCGGCTTGGAGGTGCCTTTCGCCGTCGGGGTGATCTCGGCGAACGACGACGAGACCGTGTGTGAAATGGCGCGGCCGGCGCTCTCCAGTATTCGGATGCCTTGGCGCTCCCTCGCTGCGGAAGTCGTGCGGACCTTGGAAAGGGTATGGTCCGGCAAGCCGCCACTTCTCCCCGTCCTGGTGCAGCCTTTGGAGGTGGTGGCGCGCGGTTCAAGTTCTTACGAGGCGGTGAGCGACCCGGTCGTGCGACGGGCGATGCAGTATCTGGTAGAGCAGGTTTCCACAATCCTTTCCGTGGAGGAATGGGCCGCCAAAATCGGTGTTTCACGACGCGTCTTGGAACGGCGGTTCACCTCGGCGCTGGGCCGCACACCGTTGGCCATGATTCAACACGAGCGGGTGGAGCGGGCGAAGCATCTTCTCTCCACGACGGATCTGCCCGTGGCGAGTATCGCGGAGCGCTGTGGCTTTCAGAGCAATGAACGCTTGTCGGTGAATTTCAAAGAAGTCGTCGGCGTGCCGCCATCGAGCTACCGGATGAAGTCGATGACATCCGGCTTGATGAATTGCATGG
>JAYWDF010000675.1:0-12132 GCA_043779985.1 Akkermansiaceae bacterium
ACCGCGCACAGGTAGGCGTGGCCGCCGGGCATCGGCACGTAGGTGATGTCGGTGCACCACACTTGATCGGGCCGGGTGATGGCTAGATGCCGCAGCAGGTAGGGGTATTTGCGGTGGCCGGGGTCCGGGATGCTGGTGCGAGGTTTGCACCAGATCGCTTCGTGCCCGATCTCCCGGCGCAGCCGCCGCATGCGCTTGCGGTTGATTTCCATGCCGTGATCGCGTTTGAGAAGCGTCACCAGCTTACGGCTGCCGAGGCACGGTTCGATAAGATAGATTTCGTCCAGCAGCGTTCATGAATGGCTGACGTAGTTTTCCGGGTTGATGCTGACGCAGTCTCTCCAGCGGTAGGCGACGAGTGGACCTTCCTTGGCTGCGGAGTGATCGAGGCAGGCGACGTTGTGGCGCTCGGAAGGAGCGGGGAATCGGCAGGCTTGAAGTAGTGGCCGAAGAACACTGGCGGGGCATCCAGCGCCTAGCCGGGGATCTGTGCGAATGACTCGGCACGAACCGGATCGGCTGGGATTGACGGATTGGCAGGGAAGATGAGTCCGTCGTAGCCGATGCCGCTAGCTGGCAACTCGTACCAGCGGGCTCGGATGTTGTTACGCCAGGCTTTCGTGTGGTCCATGAAGCCGACTCCAGCTGGCAGTGCGACTTCGGAATCGTTCGCGAGGATGCCGTTCCGAAGGATATCAAGCGGTGGAAACTGGGAGAGGTCGGTTGCGCTTTGTTCGCGGCGAACGCCTTTTGGAAAAACCGTTCGTCGGTGGAGGAGTTCGTTCAGAACGTTCCGATCGTGGAACTATTGCCCGGAGGCCAGTTCACCGAACGCTGGCACGCGTGGCTCGCCAAGGAACGTCTCGTTCCGAAAGTGTTCGTCCGCGTCTCGTCGTTCATCGAGTTGGGGAAAATCGTTCAAGCCGGCCATGCAGCCGCGGTGCTGCCCGATCTGGCCGAGGTTGATTTCGATCCCGGCGTTACGTAACCGAACGCTGGTCCTGATCGCGAACTCACGGAGCCTTGGTTGGTCTGGGGTAGGCCTCGGCGTGGCACCCAAGCTTGCTGAGTTGCTCAAGCTCGATTGACGGAGACGTAACAACTAACTAAGCTGTTTTGAGTCGATAAAAACCGTGAGAGACGTCGGCGGATTTATTCCCGCTTTGGTTCTCAAATCCCCGTGTTTTCCGGGGCTGATTTCGTAAGTCAATTGAAATGAAGGAAGTACGAGGACTGGGACTCGAACCCAGGACCAATTGATTAAAAGCCAACTGCTCTACCAACTGAGCTATCCTCGCCTTCATTTCCGCTTGCGCGGGGCGGGACGAATAGAAGCAGATCCGGGGGTTGGCAAGCTGATTTTGGGAAAAATTCTGACTTTTCCGGAATTGCGGTGGCGGGCGACGGCTAGTTGCGCGGCGGCAGGTGCCACGGGGGATTCTTTTCATACTCCGCCTTGAACGCGGGGAATGTTTCGCCGGTCATCTTGAACAGGTAAGGCGAAACGACGATCATTTGCAGCTGGAGGGCGACGAAGAACAAGAAGATGAACGCGATGAGGCGGAAGGGCTTGAGCGGGACGGCGTTCACGCGGTGACCGCCGGTGTGGTCCCAGAGTGGGGAGCCCAGGCGCTTGGCGGTGAAGAGGCTCAGCGCTTGGCAAAACACCGCGAGGAGACCCCAACCGAAGCCGATGCCCGTGAACATAACGCGCAGAGAACGCCGGACGGCGGCGGCTTGATCGAGCCGGGAGCCGTCGAGATTGGTGACTTGAAGGCCGAGCAGCCATTTTCCGGGAGTGGTCCCCAGTTGGTGAATCAGCAGGGCTTCAAGGGCGAACCAGGGCACATATTGGAGGAACATCACCCACGGATTGAGCAAGGCTCCTTCGATGTTCTGCCCGGCAGCCCACATGGCCAGCCACCAGACACCGGAATAGAAGAAAAGGTCGAACCACCGGGCCCAGAAACGTCGGCCATAGGCGGGTTTCTGAGGTAGCGGGGGCGGGCTGTCAGGCCCGGATGGATCTTCCGAAAAAAGCGGAGAAGGTTCGCGGGGGGCTGTCGCCAGCGCGAATTCGCGGGTGAACAGGTCGATCTCGATGAGCGGCTTCCAAGCATCGAGTCCTTCGTGCCAGGCGGGCGTGGCGGCGGGGAGCTCGCCAGCTTCGATTTTCCGGCGGACTTCGAAGTCGTGGATGGGACCGGTTTTCTCGCCGTCGCGGATGATCCAGATGTCCATGGGTTAGAGATTCCTGAGGGATTTCGCCGCATCGCTGCGGGCGGCGAAGAAGGCGGGAACAAGGGCTGCGAGCGAGCAGAGGATGAAGGCCATGAGCGCGAAAATGGCCTGCTCGAGCGGATCGTTGTGCGCCGGAAGCACGTTGAATCCGGTGAATGAGGAGGTGAAGGGGTCGAAGCCCAAGGTGCGGAACAGCGCTTGGATGTCACCGCGGAAATGGATGACGAGGCGTCCGAGCCCGACGCCGAGAATGGCTCCGAGCGTGCCGAGGATCATTCCCTGATAGAGGAAAACGCGCACTATCTGGTTAGGCGCCGCGCCCAAGGCTTTCATGACGCCGATCTCCCGCCGCTTCTGGATGGTGACGGTGAACATGACGGCCATCATCGAGAAGGCGGAGACGATGATGATGAATGAGAGGAGGAAATACATCATGCCGCGCTGCTGCTCGATGAGGGAGAAGAATGCCTGGTATTGCTGGCCCCAGGTGATGAGCGACCAGTCCGGTCCCAACGTCTTGCGGGCGCCGGCGGCGAAAGTTTCGGCGATGTAGGGATTGTCGAGGCGGAGTGCGATGCCTTGCACGGCCTGGCCGAGACCTGCGAGATCCTGGGCGAGGGGGAGGGGGACGAACAGGTCCGGGGTGACCGCCATTTGAGATGCTTGATAGACTCCGATGACTTCGGCCTCCTTGGGCAGGACAACGCTTTTGAGCCCTTTGAGCGTCTCGCCATCCATCGTCTCGGCGTCGGTGGTATTCAGGTCGGCGATGGATTTTTCGATCTCGTTCTTGGTCTCGGTATCAAAGCGGAACACCTGGGCGGTATCGTCCTTTTCCGAGGAATCCATGGCGAGGAGGATGGTCTTCAGCAGTTCCTTCTCGGGCTCCCGGATGTCTTCGGCGAAAATGGAGTCGAGTGCGGAATATACGTCGCGGTAGGCTTCGAATGGCAGCTTGAATTTCTCACCATCCGCCGTCCACGCGGCGGCGAGGGTGGCGGTGGATTTTTTCCAAGTTTCCGCGAAGGCGGTGCGGACGGGGGGATTCTCGGTGGCCTTGTAGGCGCGCATGACTTCCTCGAAATTCCGGGTGGAGTAGAGTCGGAGTTTGCCACCCACGCCGATCCGGAGTTGCTCGGCAAGGATCGAGGAGATCACCACTCGATCGTCGATCCCAAGGTCCGCGGTGGAGGTGGGATATTTTACCAAGTCCAACATCTGGGTGATGCCGGCGACCTGCGTGGGATCGGTGGCGTCGATGCCGCGGAATAGAACCGGGCGCTGCCAGGACTCGACATCGACGATGACGTTGTCGGCGACGTAGGCGGTTGCGGCCTCGACGTGGGGCAGGGTTTTGGCTTTGGCCGCGGCACTCGCCCAGTCGGTCATCCGGCCGTCCGGGAACTCGCTGCCGTTCTGAGTCAAGAGCACGTGCGGGGTGAATCCGAGCAAGCGGTCTTTCACATTGCGCTCCAGTCCGGAGTAAACGGCCATGACGACCACCAGAACCAGTACGCCGAGCATCACCCCGACCAGCGAGATGAGACTGAATGAGGACAGCATGGAGCGGCGGGGATTGAGATACCGCCGCGCGAGGAGAAGGCTGAAGGAACGTCTTTTGATGCCGCTTGCTAACCCGTGAACGGCTGGGGAGCAAGCGCTAGTGGCAAGGATCAATCACCATTTGGCAAGCCAAGCAGCTCGATGAGCCGCTGCAAGTCGTCGTCGCCGTAGTATTCAATCTCGATTTTGCCCTTTTTCGAGGAGTGTTGGATGGCGACGTGGGTGGCGAAGTGCTCGCGGAGACGATTGGTGATGGCGCGGACGTGGATGTCCACCTCGCGCTGCACGGGTCCCTTTTTGGCCTCGCCGGGCTCTTGTGAGTTTCCGTTGAGTAGTGACTGGGTGAGCTTCTCGGTGGCGCGGACGGTGAGCTGGCGGCGGATGATCTGGTCTGCCGCGAGCAGCTGGGTGTCGTGGTCCTTGAGCGCGAGGATCGCCTTGGCGTGGCCGACGGAAAGGCGGGCTTGGGCGACGAGCATTTGGATATCCAGATGGAGTCCGAGAAGGCGCATGGCATTGGCGACACTGGCGCGTGACTTGCCGACGCGGGCGGCGATTTCATCCTGCTTGAGGGTGAATTCCTCGGCAAGGCGGACGTAGCCAGCGGCTTCTTCCATCGGGTTGAGATCTTCGCGCTGGAGGTTCTCGATGAGCGCCATTTCCAGCACGTCGCGGTCGGAGGCCTCGCGCTCGATGACGGGCACGGTGGTTAGACCGAGCTTGCGGGAAGCGCGCCAGCGGCGTTCGCCGGCGATGAGTTCGAGCTTGCCATTCACCAGTCGGACGATGAGCGGCTGGATGATACCGTGTTGGCGGATCGACTCCATCAGGTCGTCGAGGGGAGACTCTACGAACTGAGTCCGCGGCTGCAAGGGGCTGGGAACGATGAGATCGAGAGGGACGTCTCGGACGCGTTTGAAATCGTCAGGAGCGATGTTGGCGTCTGCTGCTGGTGGGATCACACTCTTTTTAATGAGTGCTCCAAGTCCTTTTCCGAGTGCCTGTTTCGCCATGGGGGGAGGAGCTTTATGCAAAGCGGTGGAGAAATCCAAGCGGAATTCAGCCAAGCTTGACGGCAGGGGGGGGAGAGGGCATTTCTTGCGGCGTGAAATTGCCGTTTTTCGTTTCCTCGCTTGCTGCCATCGCGCTGGCGGGCAGCAGTGCTTCCGCTCAGGACACGCCGCCGCCCTTGGCTCCACTTCCGAAGCTTCCCAGGGAGTCCGGCACCACAGCGCCGGCGGCCGCGCCTGCGGATGTGGTCGCCGCCGCGTCGGCAGCCGTGGCCAGCTTGGGTGACGAAGTCGTGTTAGGCCGATACCAAGTCGCAGTCGAGCGCATGAACCCGATCTGGAAAGAGCGCACGGCGGCCCGCATGGGCGGGATGAAAGAGCTTGAAAAGCAGCTTGCCGGGGTGGCGAAGCAGATGGTCCAGCAGGGGATCAGCATCATCTCCTTCAAGCCCCAAGGGGTGCCTCGTTCATTTGAGGTCGGCCCTGGTAAGAAGGTGGAGAAGGTCAACGGCGTGGAGGTGGAAAATCTGATTTTCACCAAGTGGCTGGTGCTCATCCCGACGAGCACGAAGTTCAGGATCATCCGTCAGGGCGAGACCAAGCCGCTGTTCATCGACAGCATCGGCTTCCAAGTTGCGATTTCCGACAAGGGGAAGAACGACTGGACCTTTATCGATGGATCCGGACTCACGGTGAACGATTTACGCGGCCTGTTCGTCACTTTACCTCAGGATCTTGAATTTCCTCCGCTGGAAAAGCGCGAGTCCCGTTAGAATCACCCTCATGGCATCAAAGAAGAAGGTTACCGAACAGAAAGTATTGCACCGTAAGCTCGTCGAGCTGTGGGAGCGTGGCCAGAGCAGCTACTGCGAAGTCCGCGGCTCGGAAATCCACGGCCGCGGCGTCTACGCGACGACTTTCATCCCCAAGGAAACGAAGATCATCGAGTATGTCGGTGAGCTTGTGGACAAGGATGAAAGTGGCCGCAGGGGGATTTCCCAGCATGATCACTCGCGTGAAACGGGTGGGGCCGCGGTGTATATTTTCACGCTCTCCAAGAAATATGACATCGATGGAAATGTGCCTTGGAACACGGCGCGCTTGATCAACCACTCATGCAATCCGAACTGCGAGGCATGGATCGAAGGTCGGAAAATTTTCATTCACTCGCTGACTGATATCAACGCCGGGGAGGAACTCACCTTTGACTACGGCTTCGATGTGGACTGCTTCGAGGACCATCCTTGCCTTTGCGGCAAGGATGGCTGTGTCGGATACATTGTCAGCCGAAGCCAGTGGGCGGAGCTCGAGGCCCGATTGAAAGCGCGTAATCTCCCCGATCTGCAGTCGATCACCAACTCTTGAGCCGCAGGCTGACTTGGGCGAAGAGCCCGCTGTTCAAATCCTGTTTGAACAGCTTGTCGCCGTTCGGTTCAGTGAGGCGGATCTCATTTCCGAGCGTGGCACCGGCACCGGCACTGAGCCAGAGTTCGCCGGTGAGGCGACGGTTGACGAAGACGCCGAGATCGTAGGAGGAGAGGTCGATGGAGCGGGAGGCACCGCCGGTATCGGAGATGTTCCAGATTCCCCCGCTTGCGTCACCGCGCACGCTGAACATCCAGTTTTCATCGGGAGTGTAGGAGGCGATGAATGTCGGGCCGTAGAGGCCGACGCGGACTTGATCGTTGACCACCCAGTCGAAGCCGATTCCTGGATAGAACTGCGTGTCGCCGTTGAGATTCATCACCGCTCCGCCGAAGGTGAGCGTGAATTTTTCGTTGAACCGGTAGCCGGCACCGGCGGCGAGATCAAATGTGAAGTCATCGCCGCTGATGTCTTGGAAATCGCTCGCGAGCTCGGCCCGCGCCCAGGCTCCGTAGATCCAAGGGCAGCCATCGCGCATTGAGAGGGCCACGGCACTGAGGCTGAGGGAGTGGAGGTCTTCATCACCGATCGGATAGCCGGGGGAAACCCCGTTGAAGTCGAGCCCGGTCGCCTTGTATTCGAAACTCGGCAGGATCGTTAGGCCGGTCATCGGCGAAAGCGGCTTGCAGAGTAGGGTGCGGATATCAAAACTCGAAACTGACAGGCTGCCCGCACTGCCATCGAAGTCCATTTCTCCGGCGTAGTTGAATGTCGCGCTGGAGGCATCGAGCCCGGGCGCCATGGATTGAGCGGAGGCGGAGAGGACGCTGCCTAGAGCGAGCGCGGCAGTTGTAGATTTTTTAAACATCTGCTAAACTACAGCCGTTGAATGAAGGACGCAAGTCCTCGATTTTTGAAATGGCGGTTGATGACGCAGTCCGGCTGATTCCACGGGGAAAATTGTCCAGCCACTTGCGAATCGCGGTGCGCATCTCGCGCGGCACGGCGCGCGCGGTCGGCACCGCGTTGCTAAAAAATCCATTCGCACCGGAGGTTCCGTGTCACCGGGTGGTGCGGACGGATGGATCCCTGGGCGGTTTCCACGGTGACACCGCGGGGCCGCGGCTGACCGCGAAGGAGGAGCTGTTGCGCGGCGAGGGAGTGCCGTTTTTAGCCACGGGGAAAGTGGCGCCGGATGCGTTTGCCGACTAACCGGCGAGACGCGGTTAGCCCTGCATCAATTTCATGCCCCACCAGATCAACGAGCCGGTGGCCGTTAGGAGGAGGATGAGCAGCATGAGGCTGCGGTTTTGATCCCGCAGAATATTGGTGACTTCGCCGCGGGAGACCGTGTTCTCATGGGCCCGCTGCCGGCGACGGTCTTCGATTTCCGCGAGCGGGGGCATGGTGCATTCCCGGTCGCGCTGCTCTTGGGCGAGTTTCTTGGGAAGCTCCGCGTATTCCTTGTGAAGCAAGAGGAGTTGCTGCTCGGCTTCGCGGATTTGATTGAGTTCGAGATCTTCTTTGAGAAGTGTGCTGCGGCTCATAAGGGTGGGGGCTACTTGGTGAGATAGGCGAGGAGAGCCAAGCCACCAAGGATGACGATCGGAAGGTTGAAGGCGAAACCGTTGCGCAGGTTCACCATGAATTCCGAAGGACTGCCATTGCGATGGGCGATTCGCGCGCGTTTCGATGCGCGGCCGAAGACCGAGCCATTCCGGCCTCCTTCGAAGTGGGCGGCGGCCTGGTCATATTCGTCGGTCGCGATGTCGATGGCCATCGACGCCTTTTCGAGCTTGTCGGATAGATTCTCGCGGCTCCAGCTCTCGGGATTGAACTTTTCGATCTTGTCGAGATGCGCGGCGAAGCAGACCCGGCATTGTTCGAGGTCTTCCGCCTCCTGGCGCATTTCAAACAAACCGCGGTCGATGAGGGTCAGGGACGTGGTGAGCCTTTCCGTGAGCTCCACCTGTTGGGAGAGAAACGCGCGCTTGCGACTGGTGAGTTCTTCGAGCTCGCTTTTTTTACGCTCCAGCTCTTCCCGTTGCTGTTGGATGCGGTCAAGTTCGACCTGCGCGTCCTTGAGTTTACGATCATAATCCTCGTCGCGGTTGCCGCTGCCAGCGGATGCCATTTCCATTTGCGTCGAGCGGATTTTAATATGATGGGTATGTTCTCCGGGTGCAGCCATGGGGTGGATTGGGGTAAATGAACACAAGTCCTTTACCTGAAATCGTTTTGTTCATCCAGCGAAATATTTCAGCTTTGTTGACAAAATCGCTAGCCCCGGGATCTTCCGGCTAGAGAGCAGCGGATTCACCGGTCAAATGTAAAACATCGGAGCCCCTTGGTTGATTGCCAGGGTCTCGACGGTGATCTGATCGAGGGATTGCTGCAAACCGGTTGAAATTTGTTCCCACGCCCGTCTCACGGCTTGTCCCGAGTCGCCGTCGCGAGTCACCGAGCATTGCAGGAGTGACGGATCCACCGCCTCGACCACTTGCCGCAGGGTGATCTGGGCCGCGCTCCGGCCCAACAGGTAACCGCCGGCCTTGCCTCGGCGGCTTTCAATGAGTCCCGCACGGCGCAAATCGTTGAGAATTTGCACAAGAAAGTTCCCGGAGACTGCTTCGCGTTGCGCTAGGTCCTCAAGCCGTGTAAGAGTCCGCCCGTCATGGTATTTCGCCAGCTGAGCCATCGCTCGGCAGGCGTATTCCAATTTTTGTGAAATCTTCATGAGCGAATCTCAACAGGCCGGAACTCTCCCGGCGAGCAAGAACGCGGCCAAGCTTTGCGCCGGGAAGACCGTTGATTTGGAAAATGTCTGGGAAACCCTGCGCCGCGAGGCATCCCGGGTGGCTGCGGAAGAAGTCACGCTCCAGCACCTGGTTGCCGATGTGATCCTTTCGCGCGAGACCCTTGCCGCCGCCTTGGGCGCCAGACTCGCCCGCAGGCTCGCCCGCGAGGACATGCCTCGCGTCAGCATGGAGCCGTTGCTCACAGGGGTGTTCGTCGCGCATCCTGACATCGTGCACGCCGCCGCCCGCGATTTGCGCGCCATGTATGAGCGGGATCCCGCGTGTTTCTCCCTGCTAGAGCCGCTGCTTTTCTTCAAGGGGTTTCTTGCCCTCACGACCTATCGGGTCTCCCATCAGCTCTGGCTGGATGGTCGGCGCTGGCTGGCGCTGTACTTCCAGAGCGTGGCCAGCGAGGCTTTCGCCGTGGACATCCACCCTGCCGCGAGCATCGGTTGCGGGATCCTGCTGGATCACGCCACTTCCTTCGTGGTCGGGGAAACGGCGATCATCGAGGACGACGTCTCGATCCTGCATGAAGTCACCCTTGGTGGCACCGGCAAAGAATCGGGGGACCGTCACCCGATCATTCGCTCCGGCGTGCTGATCGGCGCGGGCGCCAAAATCCTCGGGCGCGTCGAAATCGGCACCGGAGCCAAGGTTGGCGCCGGGAGTGTCGTCCTTACTGACGTCGCACCCCATCAGACTGTCGCGGGCGTTCCCGCGGTGGTCGTCGGAGTTTCCAGAGAGGAAAATCCGGCCATTGAAATGAACCAGAAACTCGATTGCTGCGGCAATATTTAAAGCCATGACCCGGTTGCGCCTCCCCATCATCACCCTGCTTTGCCTTGCGGCGTTTTCCTGCGACAAGGTCAAGAGTCTAGTCAATAAAGCCAGATCCACCGTGGATAGTCAGGCCGCCAAGAAATCCGGTGCCGTGGCGGCGGAGGAGGGCTTGGAAAAACTCGTCGACCGGACTCCGGAGGGCGTTGTTTTCCGCAAGGATCTGCCGTTTCCCAGCAAGTTGCAGGTGAAGATCACCCGGAAGGAAGAGTTGTCGGGGCGCTTCTCCCGCAAATCCGAACTGGAGAGCCAGGTGATGGCGCTGAAAGGCACCCTGACCACGGTAACCCAGCAAGACCGCTCAGGGGACAAGGTTTCGTACACCCTCGTCGAGTCCATCTTCGCCGAGCCAGTGTCCGAGAATGCCGACGCTGCCAAGAAACCCGCGGCCAAAACCGCAGCGGATGCTGAGAAGCCGGCGGGCAAACCCACCGCCCCGCCCTCCAAGCCCTATCAATTTGTGAAATCCGGCACGGCCTGGAGATCCGCCGATGGGACGGACTTCCGCAGCGTGAGTTTGGCGCAGACGATCTCGCCGGTTTTTGACCAACTCCTCGTGGAGAGCACGCTCGCTCCGCGGGTGCTTTGGTTTGGGAAAAAGCGGCTCAAAGTCGGTGATACGCTCACCGTTTCCGACAAGTTCCTGCCCATGCTGATCACGGGGGATGCCAAGGGCAGCTTGAAGCTTACTTTGACCGGCTTCGATTCCGTCAGCGGTCATCCCTGCGGCGTGTTCGATGTGACTGGAGACTACAGTCGCAAGCAATTTCCCGCATTTGATGGAACACTAACCAACGAGGAGGTCACCATCGAATCCGGGAAACTGTGGCTCTCGCTGCTCTATCCACTCATTCTCAAGGAAGAAACCTTGATCATTCAGACCATCAGCAATGGCGGGCGCGGAGGTCTTGCGACCCGTGGCCAAGGTTCGGTCAAGGTGTCGGTGATCCGCGAGTGGAAAAAAACCGGCAACTGAATCTCCGGGATGGAAATGCCCTGCGATTCTCCACTTGCGGAAGTCGGGGTACCGGGCGCATGCTCCGCGCAATGACTGAAGAAAAATCGCTCTGGAAAGGAAGCCCGTCGCAGTGGCTCAATCTCGGCCCCTTCAGTGCGGCTTTGGTGGCCGCCGCCGGAATTCTAATCGGCAGCGTGTTTTTCCCGCCCGCCGCCATCGCCGTGGTGTTGCCTGCCGGATATCTGATTTCGCGCTATCTTGTCGTCCGCACCCAGGTTTTCGAGCTCACCAGCGAGCGTCTGCGCGTCACTCGCGGCATCCTCAATCAGAAAATCGACGAGATCGAACTCTATCGGGTCAAGGACTCGGTGATGATCCGCCCCTGGTGGATGCGCCTGACCGGACTGGCGTCCATCGTGCTGGAAACCTCCGACCGCTCGATGCCTAACCTGACCATCCCGGCGCTGCGCGGTGGTGCCGATGTCCGAGAGTTGCTCCGCAAGCAAGTCGAACTTCAGCGTGACAGCAAGCGAGTTCGTGAAATGGATTTTGACGAACACGCTGGCGACCCGCTCCACCACGCTTAGGCTTCACTCTTCCCGCGGGAACCAGTCCGTGGCGATCAACTTCGTCACCTCCAAGTAGCTCTGGCCCTCGACGGTTTTGTGTTTTGTCACCTCCAGCACCGGGGTGAACATTCCGCCCGCAGCGGTGGCGGTTTGGAAGGTGTCAAAAAGCTCCGACGGTTTCTTAACGAAGGCGAGTTGCCGGGCGGCGGCTAAGGGAGATTGCAGCAGGAATGAGGAGAAATGCTCGTTCTCGGTATTGCTGGCACGCTCCGCCGGGGGAGTGCTGACCACCAGATGGAAGTGCCCGATTTGATCCGCCGGACCCGCCACGAACTGCTGAAACTGATTGTCCCGGAACTCGACAAACGACTGCCAGTCGATCAACCAACCGCGTGAGGTTTCCTTGACCGCCACCGGAATGCCTGTGGGAAACATCTCCGTCGTTACGTAAAATATCAGCAAGGTGGTTCCTGTTTTTTCATCGATGTTACTCTGCTTCACCGACACGGACTTGTAAACGGTCGGTCCATCGGGAACTTCACGTGAGTAGGCTTCCATCGCCTCTCTAACTTTCTCAGGAAACAGCACGTAAGCATTGCGCGCCGCCCAGTCCGGGGCGTCCAGAAAGGCCCGCAGCGAGGCCTCCGCCGCGGCGGACACCTTGATGGGGGGCTCCGGTTTCTCGATTTTCACTGCTTCGATCACCGGCTTGACCGGCTCCGGAACGGGCAGTGCCTCCGGTGGTTTCGTCACGGCCACGGGTGCTTCCGTTTTCGGCGGACGAATGA
>JAYWDF010000676.1:0-4422 GCA_043779985.1 Akkermansiaceae bacterium
CTATTTGTTGTTGGTGCGTTCCTTGTCCTGATCGCCGCTTGGACCTCCTTGATTTTTGTGGCCGCGAAATTCTCGCCCAAGGAAATCCCGGTCATGGTAAAGCCGCACTAACAATACGATGGATGTCATTCACACCACCGTGGGCGCATTGGTCGCCGGAATTGTCACCAGTGTCCACTGTGTTGGCATGTGCGGACCGATCGCCTGCGGGCTCGCCGCCATGCCGGCGAGTGAGAGCGAGCGGATGTTAGCGGCGACGTCCTACCACGGAGCCCGCCTCGTTTCCTACAGCCTGATCGGAGCGATCTGCGGGGCCTTGGGCAAGCAGCCCCTGCGGTGGGTGTTTCATTCCCCGGCGGTTCTGCTGCCCTGGATTCTGATTGGGGTTTTCCTGATATTTGCATTCGGCTTGGAAAAACGGCTGCCGCGGCCGGCGGCCTTGTTAAAGCATGCCGCCCGCTGGCGTTTCAAGACCGCGCGGCTTACGCCCGTCCGCAGTGGCTTGGCGCTTGGTTCGCTCACGCCTTTGCTGCCGTGCGGACCGCTCTATCTGCTGTTCGGCGCGTCGCTGCTGAGTGGTTCCGCCATGCGCGGTGCGGAGTTTGCCTTCGCTTTCGGCCTTGGGACAGTGCCTTTGCTATGGCTTGCGCAGGCCCAGCTCCACCGCTTCAAGCGCATGGTTTCCCCGGTGACCATGGTGCGAATCCAGCGTGGGCTGGCCCTGACGGCCGCCTTGGTGATGATGTGGCGGCTGCAGGACACGCTGCCGGGATTTGGAAACGAGCTACCCGCCCTGCAGAAGGATCTTCCTTCCTGCTGTCATTAACTTCTAACGAACGAATGATCATGTCGGACTGCACCCATTGCGGCACACCCTTCGTAGCAACGAAGGAGATGGACCACTTCTGCTGTAAAGGCTGTGAGTTCGTCTATGACTTGATTCACGACGAGGGTCTGGACCGCTACTACAGTCTGCGCCGGGACACTCCGGTGAAGCCCGTGCGGAGCGTCCCGTTCGAGTCTCACGATTTCACTTGGCTGGACACAGCGGTGGACTTCATCGAGGCGGCGGCAGCGCCAGGCAAGAAGGTGGAAGGGGACTTCTCGCTGGATGGGATCTCATGCATCGGTTGTGTTTGGTTAGTTGAGAAGATTTTCCTGCGTCTGCCCGGTGCGCTTGAGGCCGCGGCGCATCCCGCCACGGGACGGGTCCATCTGTGCTGGGTCGCGGGTGAGACGGACTTGGCTGGGTTTGCCCGGGAATTGGTATCCTTCGGCTACACGCTGGCACCCCGCCGCAGCGGCAGCTCCGCTTCGGAATGCGGGCGGATCGGCGCCCGACTCGGACTTTGCGGGGCCTTCATGCTCAATGCGATGGGCTTCACCTTGCCAAGCTATTTGGGAATGCCGGATGATTTTGCTTTTTCCGGGCTGTTTCAGCTGATCGGGCTTCTAACGGCAACCTTGTCGATGCTCGTCGGCGGAAGCTACTTCATCGGCCGGGCGTGGCAGGCGGCGCGGATGAGAGTGCTTCACATCGACTTGCCGATCGCTCTCGGCCTGATCATCGCCTTCTCCGGGTCGATCGTCGGCTGGGTGATGAAGATCCGGGGCTTGATGTATTTTGATTTTGTTTCGACCTTCGTCTTTCTCATGTTAGCCGGCCGCTATTTCCAACTCGCTGCCATGGAGAAGAACCGTCAACGACTGCAACGCCACCGCCCGGTGCCCGAGGTGATGCGTTCGCCGGATCGCGTCGAGCCGATCGGGCTGGCCGATCTGGGGGCGGGTGTCAGGTTCGAGCTGGAGCCAGGCCAGGCGTCGCCGGTGGCCGCAGTGCTCGAAGACGGTGCAGCGGATTTCTCGCTGGAGTGGATCAATGGCGAGGCGGAATCGTGCCTCTTTACCGCAGGGCGCACCTTGCCGGCGGGCGCGATCCATCTCGGGAAGTCTCCAGTCGTCCTAACGGCTTCGGAGACCTGGGATGTGTCGATGTTAGCAAAGTTGGTGTCCAGCGACCGTCCGGCAGTTCGTGTGCCGGCGCTGGAGCTATTATTGAAGTATTATCTGCTTTGCGTGTTGTGCATCGGAGTGGGCGCGTTCGTCTGGTGGAGCAAGTACCACGGCATGGCGGAAGCGCTGCAAGTGATGATCTCCGTGTTTGTCGTCTCATGTCCTTGCGCCCTTGGAGTGTCCTTGCCCATGGCGGATGAAATTTCGGGATCGATCATGGAGCGGGTGGGGGTCTTCATCCGGCAGCCCTTGCTGTGGGCGCGACTCCGGCGCGTGAGGACCGTGATTTTTGATAAAACCGGCACCCTGACCCTCGAGCGACCGGTGCTCACCAATCCTGAGGTGATCGGCTCACTGGCGGCAGATGCCCGCTTGGCCTTGGCTCGATTGGCCCATGGCTCCTTGCATCCGGTTTCTCGTTCGTTACTGGAGGCTCTTGGGCGGGGCGGGCAAATCGCGTTGCGCGAGCATCCCGATGTCTTCGTAAGGGACGAACCCGGTGCGGGGCGGCATTACACGGATGACGGTGTCGAATGGTCTCTGGGCAAGCCCGGTTGGCGCTCCGTGGCGCTAGGAGATGAGTTCTCGAACCACGATGCCGAGCTCTGCCGGAACGGCCGGCGGATCACTCATTTCATCTTCCGGGAATCCCTGCGGGCGGACGCCATCGCCGCGCTCAGGGAGCTGAAAAGGCGGGATTTCCGCCTCGTGATCCTTTCCGGCGACCGTCCGGAAAAGGTGGTCAGTGCGGCTCGGTTTCTGGGGGTGTCTCTGGACGACGCCCACCCTTCGCTCCTGCCAGCGGCCAAGGAGAAGATCGTCCAAGCGCTGGATCGGCAGGACACGCTTTACCTCGGCGACGGGGCAAACGATTCGCTGGCCTTCAATGCCGCGTGGACCACAGGCACCCCCGTGGTGGACCGCAGTTTGCTCGAGGCCAAGGCGGACTTCTACTTCATGGGTCAAAGCCTGCGGTTTTTGCCTGAGCTTCTGAGTTTGGCGAAGCGCCGCCAGCGGGTGGTGCGCATCGCGTTTTCATTCGCACTTTGCTACAACCTAACGGCGGTGGCGATTTGCCTCCAAGGCCACATGAGCCCGCTACTAGCGGCCATTCTCATGCCCTTGAGCTCCGCGATTTCCCTTGCGATTGTTGCATTTGGCCTGCGAAGTAAAAAATCAGGCAATCGAAAGATTGAAGTCTGTGCTGAGAGTGGATACACTCCCGCTGAAGGCGCGGAAGTGCCTGAACTCGACCATGTCCCAGGAACCGACCGACTACGACCAAGCCCTGTTTGAGAAGCTGCGTCATTCCGAGCTTTTCGCCACCTATCAGGATGCCTTCCGCTCTGCAACCGGCTTACCCCTGCGCCTTGTGGGGGCCAATGTGGAAGAATGGTGTCTGGATGATGAAAATGTGAACCGGAGTCCGTTTTGTGAGACCCTCAATCTCTGCAAAACTGCCTGCGGCTCGTGCATCGAGACCAACCGCCGTCTCATGGAGGTCGCGGCCGTCAATGGCCCTACCACCTGCCACTGCTTTGCGGGGCTGTCTGCCACGGCGGTTCCGGTCCGCTGCGGTGCCCACTTGATCGGGTTTCTTAAAACAGGCCAAGTATTCAATCAGATCCCAACGCCTTCCATGTTTGAGCAGGTCTCCAAGACGCTTTCCCGGCAAGGCCTGAAGAAAGACGACGTGGAGAAATTGAAGGCAGCTTACCACCAGACCCGGAGCGTGGAACCGGAGCGTTACCAGAGCATGGTCACCCTGCTTGCCACTTTCGCAGAGCAACTCGGCCAGCAGGCGGAAAAGCTCATTGTGGTCCGCGAGGGCAGCCAACCGGCGGCCATTGGGAAAGCCCGGGAGTTCATCGATCAGAACCTTTCCGAGCCTCTGCCGCTGTCGTTGGTCGCCCGCAACGCCGGCTTGAGCGAATCCCATTTTTGTCGGATTTTCCGCGAAGGAACCGGACTGACCCTTACGGACTATATCAACCGCCGCCGGATCCAGTGGGCCAAGGAGGAGTTGCTTAAATCCGAGACACGCATTTCGGAAATCGCCTTTCTGATTGGTTACCAATCGCTTTCACAGTTTAACCGGAGTTTCGCGCGCGTCACCGGGCGGTCGCCCTCGCGTTATCGCAACGAGGAACTGACCAGTCTGGCGTCCTGAAGTCGATTTTCTTGCCGGAAGGGTTGCAGAACCCCGAACTCGTGGTTTGTGATCAAATCGGCACTCTGGAGAGCATTCTGAAATTTTCCAGTTACTGGTCCTTGTGTAGGCGGTGGTCTATGATATGCCGTCGCTCGCAATGGCAAGTATCGGTCCCTTTTCCTTCCCCTCCACTGGCTTTGACGCTGTCATCTTCGATTGTGACGGCACGCTCGTAGACTCCATGCCTGCGCATTTCG
>JAYWDF010000677.1:0-4420 GCA_043779985.1 Akkermansiaceae bacterium
CAGTTCACCAACCAAAAAGCCCGGATCAAACTCAAATCACTCTATCCAACAATTTGAGTTTTACGAGACACTAGCATGAACGGCAGCCCGTTCGCAGGCGAGATGTTGCCCGCCGTCTGCTTGAAGCGGTGTTCGGGCTCGTTGGAGTATTGATAGGGCAAGGTGGTTAGGCCGCCGAGCCAGGCGTTTGCGGGCAGCGGATGGGAGTCGAGGGTTTGGTTGACGTTGCCAACGACGCCGCCGGGCAAGCCCAGATCATTTCCCTGCGCCCATGGCACGATGCCCTGCCCAACGATGTAGAGCATCGTCGTGCCATAGTAGTTGTTGCGACCGTTCCGGGGTGAGAGCAGGAACTGGCTGATCTCGATCTCCACGCGATCACCGATCCGCAAGGCGCGGTTGCCGTAGTTGGCGTTCTGGTTGATGGTGGCGCTGTATTTGTAATCCGTTTCGCCGGGGGTGGCCGACGGCGCAGTCGAAACCAGGGTCGCAATTTGATTGTTGTTGTATTGGGCCAGTGTCGTAACACCGCCGAAGAACGTGCGGAACTCGGCAGGATTCAACTGACCAAGGGTGGTGTAGTTGAAAGTAATGTCCGTCCCGCCCTTGGCCACGCGGTCGATAATCTGAATGCTCGCGACACGCTGTTCCCAATACCAACTCAGGTAGTGGTCGTAGATGTGAAACTCGGCCTCCCGCGCGTGGCGGTCGCGCGCCCGGTCGGCGACGTAGGTGATGAGCGCGGTCGGGGTATCGACGGTGGTCTCCGCTTCTAAAATCGTGCTGGAGTTGAATAGAGCGACGATGCCGTTGTCCACATCCGGCTGGCTGGAGATCATCGCTCCCGCAAGCGGACTTTCTCCGCCGGCGGTGATGGTGATGACTGATAGGAAATACGTTTGTCCTGGAAGAAGACCTGTGACGATGGCGGTGGTCCCATTGGCGACAGCCAGGGATTGAGTCAAGGTGGTGCTTGATAGACCGTAGGCGATCCGGTAACCGGTCACGCCCGGGCTGGCACTGGCGGTCCAGGTTAGACCGATGGCGTTGGCGATACCAGTGGCAACCGTTTGCAAATTGGATGGAGGCAGTATAACGGCAGCCGGGATGGCCAGACGGAAGAACTCCGCGGGCTTGGTCATGGGGACCGTGATGGATTTCATATCACCATTGCCAGTGATCAGCGGCGGAATTTCACTCCATGTCGTCAAGTCAGTGGAGGACACCGGCTGATAGTTCGTGCCCGAGGCGGAAGGCCAACTGATCCAAGCAACCGGCTGGCTTGTGACCGGCAAGACATGGACCACGTCCGGGGTGCCCGGTCCTGAATTGCCGGCATCCAGCAGGACGTCATCGATGAGGACCTCGCCCAGCCCGCCCGCCACCGCGCCGGTGACGAAGCGAAAAAGCACGCGGGCGTCGACCGTCCCACTCGGTGGCACAAGGTTGTTGTTTGAAAACTTCACCCAGGTATTCTGGGTGCCATTGAAGTTGATGAGTCCGGTTCCACCGTTGAGAACGCCGCCGGTTTGATTGAGCCATTGCACTTGATACTGCTGGACGTAAGAAGGGCCCGCGCTGAGCTGCTTCGCCCAAAATGAGAAGTTGTAGGATTGCCCGACCGTGATGCTGCCACCCTGGGCCGCAAGTAATTGGTTGAGGCCACCCTCGCTGGCTGCAGAGCCGGCGTTGAGCAAGGAGCTGCGCATGCTGAACGAGCCGCTGCGCGCGTCCGCAGCGAAGCGGGCGGGAGGCTGGCTGCCGGACGTGCTCCAGTTGGCTGGGGAGACTCCGTTTGCAAGTTCAAATCCCCCGTTGACCGGTAGCGTGAGGACGGCACTCGTTCCCGGTATGACTTCGAGAATTTGATAATTTCGCTGGCCGCTGGGCACCGGATCCACCCAGGAGTGAATGGAGCCATCGCCAGCCACCGTGGTCCCAAGATTGGTCCAGGATCCGCCTGGGGCCGGCAGCCATTGCAACTGGTAGGTATTTCCCATGCTGGTAGGCCAGCTCAGTTTGATGCGGGCATCAATGCTCAGCCGTGTTTCAGCCGCACCCATCCCGGTGAGGTTTAACCATAACGCCAGGAGGGGTGGCCACCCCAAAATGCGCCCGCTTTTTTGGATTACGAAATTCATAGGGTCTTGCGATTGGACTACCAACAACTACGTAGATCAAAATGACTGGATATTCCACCTTGATCTGGAATTTTATGCAATTAAGATCTCTTTGCGCGGTCCACTCTTCCGAATCTGGGATTCAAGCTTGCCTCGTGAGAAATCAGTGAAAATGCTGCAGCCCATCATTCCGAAAGAACCAGCCCCCGAAGTAAACCAGCAGCTGATCGCAGATCGTTTGCAGATTTCTCGTGCGACGGTTTCGCGCTGTTTCACCAATCACTCTGGAATCAATCCGGTGACCCGTGCCCGGGTGTTTCAGTTGGCGGCCGAGGTCGGCTACGTTCACCTCCAAATGCGGAAGCCCCGTCCGAACAAGAAGAAAGACACGAAGACGATCTTCGGAGTGCTGGTTTGCTCGGCCGAGGAAGAATATTACCGGACCGATTACCAAAATCCGAGCGAGCAAATCCTCGCTGGGGTGACAGAATGCGCGCACCTCAATGAAGCCAGCGTGGAGGTCCATCTCATCGACCCCAAGGCCTGCGCCTTGGATGATCCGGCCTTCCTCCACGTTGAGAAGCTCTGTCGCCGCTGGGATGGCTTGCTTCTCGTCTATCCGTTTCCTGATCCGGTGCTTAATCACTTGGCCCCCATGATGCCGCTGGTTTCATTGGTGGAGCAGTTTGATCATTCGGGGATCGATTGTGTGGATGTGGA
This sequence comes from Akkermansiaceae bacterium, assembly GCA_043779985.1. Lineage (GTDB taxonomy): Bacteria > Verrucomicrobiota > Verrucomicrobiia > Verrucomicrobiales > Akkermansiaceae > Luteolibacter. Next base: position 2,841 of record JAYWDF010000677.1, read on the forward strand.
CCACTACAAGGGCATTGCCTCTGCTATTGAGCATTTGGTCGCCCACGGTCACCGGCGGATCGGATTCTTCACCCGGCGCTACGACGTGGAGGCAAGTTGGTCATTCCGCCGGTACGCTGCCTTCATGGAGCGAATGGTCCGGCTGAAGCTGCCGGTCGCACCGGAGGACATCGTCAATGTGTTCCCCTCTTTCGACGGAGACGACCAGAGCAGCATCGACTATGCCGCAAAACGCACACGAGACGGAGTGACTGCTTGGGTCTGCGCGGCCGACCACCAAGCCTATGAGCTGGTCAGCGGTCTGGGCAAACGCGGATTCAGTGTGCCAGGTCAGGTTTCGGTCACCGGCTTCGACGGAATCGAAACTCCGCCGGGCAGCCCCAAACTGAGCACCATTCAGATTCCGTTTCGCGAAATCGGGACCACGGGGACCCAGCGTCTTGTCGAACGGACCCAAAAGCGCTTCGGCTCGGCGCAGCACGTGCTGATCGACTGCCGCCTTAGGGTCGGAGCGACCGTCGGTCAGGCCCTGAAGTAGCTGCCGACGCAAGACGGATCGCGCCGTTCTAGCAGTCGCTGGCAGTATGGCCGCGGCGATGGCCCACCCCGTCGCGTGTCTGTTTTGCGCAATTCCCTGCTGGGTCCCCGGCATTCTTTCAGTCATGGGCTCGCGTCAATTTCCGATTTATGCAAAAACGTGCAATTTTTACTTGTTGAACCGCTGCGGAACCGTATCTTGCTGTCGGTAACGCATCTGTTTTTCGAAAGCCCAATTCGTAATTCCGCTTACGACGAAAGTTCCAGATGCCGCTGAAACGCCGTCCTAAAAATCCACTAATTTGCGGAAACCTCCAACATTCACCACTCATGAATCCATCTCCCGTTGTGCGAACTCCTCTAGGAACCGCCCGTCCCCTCCCCGTCCGCGAACGAAGCCAAGCTGCGGAAAAAAGCTTGGAAATCCCCAGTGTCGAAACCTTTGGTGAGGACCCAGTGATGATCAACGGTGAGGAATACCTTTGCATCCGCCACGTGGACCGCATGCCCGCTTTCCTCATGAGCGTTGCCTCAGACTCGGATTTCTGGCTATTCGTCGGCAGCAACGGTGGATTCACCGCCGGGCGGGTCGATCCGGACCACGCGATTTTCCCCTATCAGACAGCTGACAAGATCCTGAGCCAACCCCGGACCAGTGGCGTGCTCAGCCTCTTCGATTCCGACGGGATTTCCTGGGAACCCTGGAATGGCCTGTGCCCGCAGTATGGGATCACCCGCAATCTCTACAAGCACGTCACCGGCACAAGTGTGCTCTTCGAGGAAATCCACCAGCAGCTCGGCTTGGTCTTCCGCTCGGAGCTGAAAATCAGCGAGCACTTCGGCCTGGTCCGGACGTGTAGATTAGAAAACACCGGTGACGACGCCCGCAGCGTCCGACTGCTCGACGGCTGGCATCACCTGCTGCCAGCCGGGGTCTTGCAGGAAACCTATGCCCGCTACAGCTACCTTGCAGCCGCCTACATGCGCCATGAAGCCGTGCCCGGCTGTGGACTGGGCATCTACACCCTCAACTCGGGCATCAC
>JAYWDF010000678.1:0-4405 GCA_043779985.1 Akkermansiaceae bacterium
GGCGTGCTGTCGAACGAGCCGCCGATGCTGCGCTCCGGCACGGCGATGATCGCCTTTTTCAGCCCTTGGTTTTGCAGCTTATCCAGCGCGATAAACATCAGCGCCCGCGATTTGCCCGAGGCCGGCGGCGCTTTCAGCAGCAGGTATTGCGCGGCCCGCGCGGCGTAGGCCCGCGCCTGCATCTCGCGCATCCCCAGCGCATCGGTGGAGGTGCTTTCGCCGGTGCTGGCGTAGTGGACGTGGATCAGGTCAGGCATCGGGCTTTTTCTTTTTGGGTTTCGCTTTCGGCGAAGGCAGGCTCTTCACCGCGCGGTCGAAGTCGTCCGGCTGTGCGGCAGCCTTGGCGAGGCGCTGGCGGTGAAAGCTGTCGTAGTGCTGCTCGGCGTGGGTAAGCGCCAGTTCGTGGGAGATGCGCCCGGCGTGGGTGAGGATTTCGCGGTCATTGATGGTGAGGAAGCTGTCGAGCTTGCTGATCCAGTCCGCCATGCGCATCGGCACGCGGCGCATCGCCTGGCCGGTGGCAAAGACGAGGTATTGCTCCACGAGGTTGTTCAAAGCGGCGAGTTCATCTTCAGCGAGGTAGTTTTTGGCGATGGCGGCGTCCTCCTTCCGCACTTTCGCGCCGCGCCAGTTGGTGAGGCCCATGTGCGGCTTTGCGCTGTTTGCACGAGCCACGATGATCTCCGCCGCCGTCTGGCCGGTGATGGCCCAGTGCATTTTATTCTGCACGGTTTTGAAGAACGTGATGCTGGCGGCGTTGGTGGGATCGTAGTCGAGGCTCGTCGCGTAAATGTCCGTGATCTTCTGGTAGAAACGCCGCTCCGAGGTGCGGATGTCCTGAATCCGTCGCAGCAGTTCCTCGAAGTAATCAAACGGCAAATCCGGGTTCTTGAGCCGCTCGTCGTCCAGCACGAAGCCCTTCACGATGTATTCCCTCAGCCGCTGCGTGGCCCAGATGCGGAACTGGGTGGCCGTGCGCGATTTCACCCGGTAGCCGACGGAGATGATGGCATCCAGATTGTAAAAATCGAGGTTTCGGCTGACTTGGCGGGTGCCCTCTTGGCGAACCGTTAAGAAATTCTTAACGGTTGCCTCCGGGGTCAGTTCGCCTTCCTCAAAGATGTTGCGCAGGTGCATGGAGACATTCGGGATCGTGGTCTCAAATAGGTCGGCAATCATGGGCTGCGTGAGCCACACCGTCTCACCCTCGAAGCGCACATCCAGCCGGATGCGGCCATCTTCGCTTTGGTAAATCAGCAGTTGGGATTTGGAAGGCGGTTCGCTCATGGGCAGGTCATTCGGGTGTCATGGTTGAATTTGAACTGTTGAGCATTCCTCAAGGGGGCGATGGAGCGAGTGGCAACTACCGAGGATTCCTCGGTAGTTCGATCCACCACGGCTGCCCCGCGCGATGCCTCACGCAAGGGCCAACGGCCCGGCTCCATCCCAGCCCAGGGCAACGCCCTGGGTAGGCGTCCCGGAAGGGGAAAGCCCTGTAGGGGCGACCCAACCCGCCGTTGGCGATTTCGCCCGCCCCTCCAGGGCTCGATGGGAAACAAACCGGCCACCCAGGGCGTTGCCCTGGGCTGGGATGGGACGCACCTTCGGTGCTGGTGAGCGACCGCCGGACGCGGCGGGCGGCAGTTGGCGAGGATTCCTCGGTGGCTCACTTGCGCGCTCCTTTCTTCTTTGGGTGGCTCACTTGCGCGCTCCTTTCTTCTTGGGCGCGGGGGTGAGCAGGTCGGCGGCTTCGGCGGCGGTCATGCGTTCGTATTCGGCAAAGAGGTATTCCAGCCGCTCTTCGTCGCTGGTGAAAGGGCGCGCGCGGTAGCAGCCTTCGATGGCGGCATCCAGGGCGCGGTGCGCGGCGAGCAAGTCGGCGGGCATCGTGTCCGGGTCGTAGAGCCAGGCGATGGTCTTTCCGGGGTGCTGCTCCCGCACCATCAGCACCGCCTCGGCCTTCCGATCCAGCTCCTGCTTCTGCACCGCGCTGATGTCGGGGAAGGGGAAGTTGTTGTAGCAGATGGAGGACGAGTAGCGGTAATCGGTCTTCAACCTTCCCGCCACGGCCCGCACCCAGACCATGTGCATCTGGCTGGAGATGACGCCGAAGATTATCATGTCGGCGCTCTGAATAACATTCATCAGATCGCTGCAAATCGTGGTCGGTGGCAGGTAGGCCAGCGGAATATAGTGGCGTCGTTCCGAGGACACTTTGGGTATAGCCAAGTAATGACTTTCGGGGAAGTTCTCGACGTGAAATTCTTTGGGCCGCTTTGCAAACTCGCGTGTTGGCTTGCTGGTGCTTTTCAGTCGGAACAACCTCACACGCTCGATCATTCCTTGCACCCGTGGCATGGAACCAAGTTCTTTGTCGGGAATGCGCTGTGGTAACACGCAGAATCTCTGTATTCCCTTGAAGAACTCGAACGAACCTAGCCATTTGAAAATGTAGGGTCTCACTTGCGGTTCGTTTGCAATCAACTCATCTCTCTGCGCCGAAGTGAATGTGTAGTTGCCGTCATCAATCGGCTTGTTTCCAATTCCCATTTTGGGACGTTCTGAAATGGGCTTGGATGACTTGGTGATGATTACCAACTTGCCAGCCACCAGGTAAGGATTGATTGTGGCGCACTCTCTAGCCACCGCTCCATTGAAGATGCGACAATGCTTTTTGTTGCTCTGTCTGATCCCCACGATCACACACGTTACGCCCGCATTGCCTTTAGCGTTGTTCGTCCACTTGAAGGACTGGTGCGCAAAGCTAATTTCCAGCCCACCTAGTAAAACATGCGGCCAAAGCAGGGCGACTTGTTCGCCCTGGCAGACGGAGTTCGTGGAAACAAAAGCAAACTGCGCCGTGCTGCCACGAATGTAGGTCGCTCCTTTCAGAAAAAAGCAAGCGATGTAGTCGAGGTTGTTGTGACCGTCTATGTGACCTGCCACCCGCTTCATGTCGGCTTTATGTTCAGGGCCTTGATTGCGCGCACCAAGATACGGCGGGTTCCCCAGCACAAAAATTTCGTAACCCTCGGAGTGTGGGCAGACTTTGGCCCAATCTTCCACCAACGCATTGCCACAAACGATCTTCGCCCCATCCTTCAACGGCAGCGACGCCGGAGCATTCCCAAACGCGGCCTTGAACTCCAGGTTCATCTGATGCTCCGCCAGCCAGAGCGCGAGGATGGCGACCTCGTGGGCGAAGTCATCCAACTCGATGCCGTAGAACTGGCTGACGTTGATCCCGGGCAATCGCAGGCTGGCTTGATGCTCGACTTTTTCCAGTGCCTTGAAGACCGCCATCTCCAGCCGCCGCAGCTCTTTGTAGGCGATGATGAGGAAATTTCCCGAGCCGCACGCAGGGTCGAAGATGCGCAGGCGATAGAGGCGTGAGAGCAGTTTCTTGAGCTTGATCTCGGAGCCTCTGGCCTTCTCCAGTTCCTCGTGAAGTTCATCGAGGAAGAGCGCCTTGATGACCTTCATGATGTTCGGCACGGAGGTGTAGTGCATGCCCAGCTCGGCGCGCTTCTCGTCGTCCACCACGCCCTGAAACATGGAGCCGAAGATGTCGGGGTTGATTTCCTGCCAGCGCTTCTTGCCTAGGTCGATGAGCTTTTGCCAAGACTTGGTGGAGAACGTGGGGACAGCCGATTGCCGGGCGTGGGTGTCGGTGTCGTTGAAGAGACCACCATTCACATAGTCGAACTCGGCAAGATGTTTCGGCGTTTTGGTCCGGGCCTTTTTCTCCGTATTCAGGGTGAGGAAAAGCTGCTTTAGAAAGTCATCAAGGTCGGAGCCGTCCGGCTGCGTGTAGCTCTCGACGGCACCAGTGAAGGATTTGTCGGGGAAGATGCCGGTGTCCTCGGCGAAGTAGCAAAACAGGAGGCGGGTGAGGAAGACATTGAGGGCATGGCGTTCCTGGCGGGTCTGGGGCGGATTGTCGGCCCGGATGAGGTCGTAGAGCTTGGCCATGTTCTCCGCCGCCTTCACATCCGCCTCGGCCTCCGCATGGACGGTGCTCTTTTCCATCCCCGCCAGTGGGAGGAAGAAGGTGTAGTGCTCGTGCAGGTCGCCGATGGGGAACTCCACGGTGTCGCGCCGCTTCGTGTCGAAAGCGGCGAGCGTCGTGAAGTCCGTGGCGATGAGGAAGCGGGGTTTGTTTGCCGCAATCCGGGAATCCTTTTGCGCCGCCTCGATCGCGTGCATCGGGGTTGCAGGCTTCGGTCGGTCGGAACGCAGCGGCTCGAAATACACTTTGGTCTTGAGCAGCGTGCAGCCTTCCTTTTTCGCGAGATTTACGCCGCCCGCGCCTTTCAACCGGGCGATGGTCGCCCTGGGCAAACCGAAGCAGGTGAGGAAATCGTAGATGAACTCGGCGGGTTTCACCGCCGCCGAGAGCTGGGTG
>JAYWDF010000679.1:0-4404 GCA_043779985.1 Akkermansiaceae bacterium
TGCCTGGCACGAACTGGCAGCAAAAACCGCCCGCGATTGCTATCGCCGCGCCTGCGACCCTGACCGCAGCCGCAATATCATCGCCTACGTCCAGGGCGAGTCACAACTTTGGCCTAAGAATCTCCAGAAGAAGGAAATCGAAGCTTACAAAAAGGAAATCAAAGACCGCAACGCCGCATGAACCCCGAAGAAAAATCACAAGCCCGTAAGGCGCTCGTCGCCAAGCTCCTCGCCTGCATCGATCCCGCCACCGGCGAGACCCTGCCGCACGCCCGCGGCAAGCTCGCCGACCTCAAAATGTTCCTCCGCACCAGCGATACGGCACGCAACCGGGCCATCCCCGCATTTGCACGTCTCGCCGACCCCGAACTCATTGGCGATGTTCCGGCGGAAACCGTCGCCACCGTATTCACTCTCCATCCCCACCGAGCGGCGGAAAAGACCCGCGACTTCGGAACCACCTGCCGGGGCATCGCCGATGAGTTCAACGAAGACGCCTTCGACAAGCACTTCGAACGCCTCCTTGCCGCACGCACTGCGGCAGATGCCGCGAAGGTCATTCTCAAGATCGGCCCCTTGGCCCGCTCCAAGGGAATCGACATCAATTACTTCAAACTCGCGGAAGATCTCGGCTACTGGAGCCAGCCTGTCCGCATCCGCTGGGCACGAAGCTACTTCAAAGTCACCACCCCCGACGCACCATGATCTCGGAAACCGCCACCCTCCATCTCGCTCGTATCATCCTGCCCTACGAGACCGCCGCCAAGCGCGGCATCCATGATCCCTATCACTGGCACCAGCGCGCCTGGGACGCCTTTCCGGGCCGCACGAAAGACGACCGCAACTTTCTAACGCGCATCGATCAAAAGGACCACGGCTGGCAGCTTCTACTGCTCTCATCCTGGAAACCCGAACGCCCCGAGTGGTGCCCGGACCACCCGCAAAACTGGGGTTTCAAACCGATCACCAATACCTTCCTCGCCCATGACCGTTTCCGCTTCAGCCTGCGGGCCAATCCCGTCATCAAGAAAGTCAGGCGCGACGCGACCAGCAACGAGCGGCTGCGGGGCAATGATCGCAAACCGCTTTGCTCCCCAGACGAACTCATGCCTTGGCTGGAACGCCAAGCCGCTTCCCATGGCTTCGAACTCAGTGGTCCTCCCAGCATCGACAATATGGATCGCATCCACTTCTCCCGCGCCAAAGACAACCGCCGTGGAGTCCATCATCTCGTCGATTTCTCCGGCATTCTGAAGCCCGTCGATCCCGTTGCCTTCCGCATGGCCTTCGAACATGGCATCGGCCCCGCCAAGGCTTTCGGTTTCGGCATGCTCTGCCTCTCACCTTTCTGAAACCACTCGCCATGTCCCACATTTCACTTTTTGAAGAGAAACAAGTCCGCCGCGCATGGAATGCGGAGCAGGAAAAATGGGTGTTCGCCATCGTCGATGTGATCGCGATTCTGACCGATAGCCCAAACCCCCAAGTCTATTGGCGTGTCCTCAAAAAACGTCTCACGGCTGAGGGGAATGAAACCGTTACAAATTGTAACGGTTTGAAAATGACCGCCGCCGACGGTAAACAGCGGATCACCGATGTTGCTGACACCGAGCAGCTTTTACGTCTCATCCAGTCCGTCCCATCACCTAAAGCCGAGCCCTTCAAACGCTGGCTGGCCAAAGTCGGCTTTGAGCGACTGGAGGAAATCGAAAACCCCGAACTCGCCGCGAAACGCATGCGGATGATCTACGAGCAAAAGGGCTACTCCGAAGACTGGATCGAGAAACGCCTGCGCGGCATCGCCGTCCGCGACGAACTTACCGACGAGTGGAAAAATCGTGGAGTGAAAGAAGGCAAGGAATTCGCCATCCTCACTGCGGAAATCAGCAAGGCCACTTTCGGCATGACGCCCGCCCAATACAAAGAGTTTAAGGCACTCTCCAATCCCAAGGAAAACCTCCGCGATCACATGACGGATCTGGAACTCATCTTCACCATGCTTGGCGAGGCCTCCACCACCGAGATCGCCAAAAAACGCGACGCCCAAGGGTTTCCGCAAAACCAGCAAGCCGCGAGAGCTGGTGGGACCATAGCCGGTGATGCACGCAAAGCTCTCGAAGTAAAAAGCGGCAACAAAATCTCCACATCCGAAAACTACAAATCCCTCACCGAATCTAAAAAACGCATCACGCGCAAAAAATCAGACTCCTGAAATCTCCAATCTAAAATCTAAAATCATGAAACTAATCGAACTCCACATCCTCCAATCCGTCCCCGTCTCCTGCCTCAACCGCGACGACGCCGGGAACCCGAAAAGCGCCGTTTTCGGCGGAGCCAACCGCGCCCGTGTCTCCAGCCAGGCATGGAAACGCGCCATCCGCATCCATGCCCGCGAAAATTTCCCGGACCTTCCTTTCAAAGGTATCCGCTCTCGCTTCCTCCTTGAGCCGCTCACCGCCGCCTTGCAAAAACATGGTGCCGAGAAGCCCGCCGAAACAGCCGAAGCCATCGCAAAGGTTTTCACAACGCTCCAAGGCGAAAAAAACCGCAAGGCGGGTGACACTACCACCGCGGTCTTCCTCTCCCCGGCCGAGATTGACTCCATAGCCGCCGCCGTCGTCGCCGGGAAGACCCCCGCCGCCGCCGCCAAAAATGCCCAGCGTAACGACGCTGCGGACATCGCGCTCTTTGGTCGCATGGTTGCCAACGATTCCAGCCTCAACGTCGAGGCTGCGGCTCTTTTCGCTCACGCTCTCTCCACTCATTCAGTCGATCACGAACTCGACTTCTACACCGCCGTTGAAGAAAATCCGCGCAGCTCGGACGGCGAAACGAGCACCGATCCTGGCGCGGCGATGATGGGCAATCTCGGCTTCACCTCCGCCACCTACTACCGCTACGTCGCACTCAATCTTGATCAACTCGCTGCGAACCTTCCGGGCATCGAGCCGGAGGAGTTGAATAAGATTGTCGAAGCGTTCCTCCGCAGCACCCTCGAAGCCATTCCCGGTGCCCGCGAGGCAACGATGAATGCCCAAACCCGCCCGGGCTTCGTGCTCGGGTGCTACCGAGAGAAAGGTTCTCCCGTGCAACTCGTGAACGCCTTTGAACGCCCGGTCACCACCTCTTGCGGCGTCCTTGAGAAGTCCGCCAGCCTCCTGCTCAAGGAACGCGAATACCTCGCAGACGCATGGGGCGTCCGCCCCGATCTCGGCCTCGTCATCAAACACCGCCTTGCCCTCGACAAGGACACTCCGGCGCAGCTCGAGCAGATCGGCTTGGATGACTTTGTCAGTCGCCTAGCCACCGCATCCTCGCTTACCCCAGCCTGAGCCACGCCATGTCGGATTCCACCGCCACTCTTGCCCTGCTGCTCGACGCTCCCCTCCAAAGCTGGGGCGATTCCAGCCGCTTCAACCACCGGGGAACTGCGGCGTTCCCCTCGAAAAGCGGAGTGATCGGCCTTATCGCCGCCGCACTGGGCATCGACAAACACGCCGCTGACGAAGCCGACCTGATCGCGGCCCTTTCCGCACTTCGTTTTCACGTCGCCCGACTCCCCCGGATCACTTCATGGGGGCAGGCCCGGCCTTCACTCCAGCTTCGTGATTACCACACCGTCGGTGCCAATTATGACCGGAACGACGGATGGGAATCCGGCATGATTCTCCGCAATGCGGAGGGCAAACTAAAATCAGTCGCTGGAAATCCCCAACAATCCCACACCGAAATCACAGAACGCGATTATCTCCTCGATTCCCGCTTCGCTGTGATCCTCGAAGGTGAGGCCTCAATCCTTCATGCCATTGAGGCGGCTTTAAAGAATCCCGTTTGGGGCGTGTGGTTGGGCCGGAAATCCTGCCCTCCCGCAGTTCCTGTCAGCGCGTTTCTCGCACCGTCACTTGACGCAGCATTCGCACTGCTCATCGCCGTTCTCCGCCGCCATGAGGGCCGACACAACGACACGCCTCAGACTGCGGAAGATGCCCATTGGCAGCACTTTGATCGGCTCGAAGAAGTCATCGTCGGAAAGCATGACCAACTCCTCCACGACCAACCCCACACCTTCGGCGAGCGTGAGTATCATTCCCGCCCGGTCCGCAGACTCGCTGCCGGAGAAATGCCTTGAACGGGCGGAGTTCTTACTAAATCCACTTCACTCCATATTTCTCAAACGCTTTATCAGAACCGATCACCGCACATTTTTCCTCCAAGGCCTGCGCGATGATCATGCGGTCGAATGGATCCCGATGATGGAACGGCAGATTTTCAATCAACCGGCAGTTCTTGGGTTCGATATTCAATTGGATGATTCCCTGATCTTCCAACTGCTCAGGCAAAGCAACATCCCAGTCATCGGGCAGCTCAAATTCATCGTAACCCTTGCCCGCCATTTTGATCCCG
>JAYWDF010000680.1:0-12074 GCA_043779985.1 Akkermansiaceae bacterium
TGCCAGCTTCACGGAGCTGGGTTTCGACTCGCTCTTCCTCACCCAGGCCAGCCAGGCGGTCCAATCCCGGTTCGGCCTCAAGGTGAGCTTCCGCCAAATGCTGGGCGATCTATCATCCGTGGCCTCGCTGGCGAAATATCTCGATGCGGAAATGCCCGCTAGTGCAGCCGTATCCCCCCCAAGTCCCTCGCTGACGAAGGAGCTGTCCTCCGCTCCGAATGCCGCAGCCGGCACCGGCCTGAGTCCGGTGAGATGGCCCGCCGATCTGGCGCGCACGGGACACACCCCCACCCGCTTCGGTCCCTACAAGCCGATCGACAAGGGCGAAAAGGGCGGACTCACGAATCTCCAACAGACATCACTTGACCAACTGATCGCCCGCTACGTGGCGAAAACCCCGTCTTCAAAGTCCTACACCGCGGAGCACCGTCCGCACTATGCGGATCCCCGCGCGGTTTCGGGCTTCAAGTCGATGTGGAAGGAAATGGTCTACCCGATTGTTTCCGCGAGTAGCAAGGATGCGAAAATCCGCGACATCGACGGCAATGAATACGTCGATATCACGATGGGCTTCGGCACCTACTTTTTCGGCCACTCGCCGGATTGGTTGGTCGCCGCCTTGGAAAAACAACTCCGCAGCGGAGTGGAAATCGGCCCCCAATCGCAAATCGCCGGCAAACTCGCCAAAGCGATTTGCGAACTAACTGACATGGAGCGGGTCACGTTCTGCAACACCGGTTCGGAAGCGGTGATGGCGGCGATGCGCCTCGCCCGGACCATCACCGGGCGGAATCGGATCGCTTATTTCACCGGCGACTATCACGGCATGTTCGAGGAGGTTCTCGTGCGGGGAGCGTGGGTGGAGGGCGTTTACAAGGCGCAACCCATCGCACCAGGCATCCCACAATCGCTGGTCGAGAACATGCTCGTACTCGACTACGCGGACCCTGCGTCGTTGGAAATTCTTCGGGCCCACGCTCACGAACTCGCAGCGGTGATGATCGAACCGGTGCAGAGCCGCGCCCCGGGACTTCAGCCGCGCGAGTTCATGCACGAGGTCCGGGCGATCACAACAAGCGCCGGTACGGCACTGATTTTCGACGAAGTCGTAACCGGCTTCCGCTGTGCTCCGGGTGGCGCCCAAGCTTACTTCGGCGTCGAGGCGGACATGGCCACCTACGGCAAAGTCATCGGTGGCGGAATGCCCATCGGGGTGTTGGCAGGAAAACGCGAGTACATGGACGCGCTCGATGGAGGTGCCTGGAACTACGGCGACGATAGCTTCCCGGAAGTCGGTGTGACGTTCTTCGCCGGAACCTTCGTGCGCCATCCGTTAGCACTCGCCGCGGCATGGGCGGTGGTTGGTCACTTGATTGGCGAGGGTCCTCGCTTGCAGATCGAGATGGAAGAGCGCGTCGCTCGTCTCTGCCGCACCCTCAACGAATATTTCGAGGCGATCGCCGTGCCGATCCGCCTGCCGCATTTCAGTGCCTACGCCGTGATCGAACATGCGCCGGACCTGAAACACATCAGCCTCCTCTGGTATTTCCTGCGGGAAAAGGGCATTCACGTGTGGGAAGGGCGGCCCCTCTATTTCACGACCGCCCACACGGATGCTGACATGGACAAGGTGATAGAAGCCTTCACTGCTTCCGTAGCGGAAATGCAGGCCGCTGGATTTCTTCCGGCATCGCCCGAGAACTGCCGCCCAGCGCCGACAGTATTCCCCCGCTTCGACAGCGCTCCGACCACGGAAGCGCAACGTGAGATTTTTTACGCCGTGCAATTGGGCGAAGCGGCGAATTGCTCCTTCAACGAGTCTAACATAATCTATCTTGACGGACCGCTGGAGGTTCCGGCGCTCAAGGCTGCGCTCAACGACCTTGTCGTGCGACACCCGGCCCTTCGCAGCACCTTCTCGGACAACGGCAAAAATCAGTATTTCCATCCGTCCGGGCGGATCGTCGAGCTGATGGAACACGACTTCTCCAGCATAAGGTCGGACTCGCCATCCACGCTGCTTCCCCTTTCGCTGATCAAGAATGCGGAGAGTTCGATCCCCTTTGATCTGAGCAAAGGGCCGCTATTCCGGCTTCATTTGATCCGTCTTTCCGAGGCTCGCCATGAGTTGGTATTCACCGCCCACCACTTGGTCTGCGATGGCTGGTCCTTCGGCATGATCCTTGCGGAACTCGCCAGGGCTTACCATGCGCGGAAGACCGGACGACTGCCAAAGCTTCCTCCTGCGATGTCATTCGCGGACTATGCCCGGCGCGAACATGCGAACATCGACAGCCCCGAAGTCACTGCGGCGGAGGATTTCTGGGTGGCGAAATTTTCGGCAGGAGCACCTGTTCTAGCACTTCCAAGCGACCGCCCTCGTCCCCAGGTTAAAACCTACTCCGGGGCCATGGAGTCGATCGCGCTTGCGCCGGAACGCTACGCCCGCTTGAAAAAAGCATCCCCGAAACTCGGCGGCACCTTGTTCGCCACCCTTCTTTCCTCCTTCGCCACGCTGCTCCACCGCCTGACTGGACAGGACGATCTCGTCATCGGAGTTCCTGCGGCCGGACAGACCCGCGTCGGCTGCGACGAGCTCGTCGGTCACTGTCTCAATTTCCTGCCACTCCGCTTACGCCCGGATGGCAAGCGCCACTTCCGTGAGTTCGCCGCCGAGGTGAAAGAGCACGTGCTCGAAGCCTACGATCATCAACACTATACCTTTGGGGCCTTGTTGCAAAAGCTCACCCTCCATCGCGATCCGAGCCGACTCCCATTGGTGTCTGTGATGTTCAACATCGACAAATCCGGCATCGACCAGATTCATCTCGACGGACTCAAGATGGGCGTCGCGACCAATCCGAAGCAATTCGTCAACTTCGACCTGTTCTTCAATCTCGTCCAAACCGACGAGCGCCTCATCGTGGAATGCGAATATAACATCGATCTCTTCGACAAGGCCACCATCCGCCGCTGGCTGGGTGCTTTCGAGCAACTGATAGAGAGCGCCATCCGTGACGGAGAAACGTCGCTTGACGCCCTCCCGATGCTGGGCGCGGAAGAGCAAGGACTTCTCCTCGATACCTGGAATTCCACGACCCAGGAATACCCGCACGCCGCATCGGTGCACGGGCTGATCTCGGCGACAGCCTCCCGCGGTCCGGGCCGCAATGCCGTCCGCTGCGGCGAAGAACTTCTCTCTTATACCGCACTGGAATCCCGATCTAACCACATTGCAGGCCGTCTTCAGGGGGCGGGGGTCAAGCATGGCGATCTCGTCGGCATTCACCTCGAGCGATCCGCAGGCATGGTTGCAGGACTGCTTGCCATCTTGAAATGTGGCGCAGCCTATGTGCCGATGGATCCGGCGTTCCCGGCCGATCGCCTCGGATTTATGGTTGAGGACGCCCACATGTCCGTCATCCTCTCGCAATCCTCGATCCAGCAGAACCTGCCGCCCTCGAAGGCCAAGGTCTTGGTGGTGGACGAGCCGTCCGACACCATCGTGCCGTACATGCCTGTCGACTCCCGGCCCGAAGACATCGCCTATGTCATCTTCACTTCCGGCTCCACCGGTCGGCCGAAGGGGGTGCGCATCTCCCACCGCGCGGTGGTTAATTTCCTCAATTCCATGCGCCGTGAGCCAGGGCTAAGCCCCGACGACGTTCTCTTGTCCGTCACGACGCTTTCGTTCGACATCTCCGGTTTGGAAATCTTCCTGCCGCTCACCACCGGCGCCGAAACCGTCATTGCGACCCGTGAGACCACGCTCGACGGCCAACTCCTCGCTGCCGCCATCGTCCGCCAGGGGATCACGATTTTACAAGCGACACCCGCCACCTGGCGACTTCTGCTAGAGGCGAATTGGCAAGGAAAAACCGATTTGAAAATCCTCGTGGGAGGAGAGGCCGTGCCCCGCGATCTGGTCAACCGTCTTGCGCCGCTCTGCAAGGAAATCTGGAATGTTTACGGACCCACCGAAACAACGATCTGGTCCACTGTCGCCCGACTCGGTCTTGGTGATGGCCCCGTCCTCATCGGCCGCCCCATCGACAATACGCAGGTCTATGTGGTGAATCAAGCCATGCAGCCGCAGCCCGTTGGCGTGGCTGGTGAACTGCTCATCGGCGGTGACGGACTCGCCTCGGGCTACCATGAACTTCCCGATCTCACCGCGGAGCGCTTCATCGACTCGCCATTCCGCGCGGGCACGAAGCTCTACCGCACCGGGGATCTCGCGCGGTGGACGACCGACGGTGCCTTGGAATGCCTCGGCCGGATTGACAACCAAGTGAAAGTCCGTGGCTACCGCATCGAATTGGGCGAAATCGAAACCCTGCTTGAAATGCACCCTGCCATCGAACAAGCGGTCGCGAGTGTGCAGGATGGCAAGCTCGTCGCCTATTTCCGCAGCAGCCCTGCATCCAACAGCGAGGGCACCCGTATCTGGCAGAGCCAATGGGACCTTCTCTATCAGTCTGCCATCGATCAAACCGGCGGCACCCGGCTCGACCACCTCGATTCAGTCATCGCCGGCTGGGCGGGCGCGGAAAACATCGATGAACAAGTCACCGAGTGGATCGACACCACCGTCGCCCGCATCCGGGAACTCGATGCCCGGCGGATCTTCGAAATCGGCTGCGGCACCGGACAGATCCTCGCGCGCCTCGCTCCAAGCTCCGAGTGCTATTGGGCTGCGGATCTATCAAAGGTCGCCATCGACGCACTCGCTCAAGCCAAGGTCCTCGCGCAGGTAAAACTGTTCCACCGGCCTGCCGACGACTTCAGCGAGATCCCCGAGGAGTATTTCGATACGGTCATCATCAACTCGGTGGCCCAGTATTTCCCCGATTCCGGCTACCTCGTGCGTGTCCTTGAAGGCGCTGCGAGGGTCTTGAAACCGGGGGGCCGCATTTTCCTCGGTGACTTACAAGGCCACGCCCTCCTCACCATCCTGCATTCCGAGTCGCTCCATGAAAGGGCCCCGGCTGGCACCACCGCCGGCCACCTTCGCGAGAGTGTCGCCCGCCGGGTGGCCCATGAATCCGAGCTTTCCATCGATCCCGCTTGGTTCGATTTCATTCCGGGTCAGATCCCGGCGCTGCCCCTCGTCGAGACGCGCTTGCGCCGCGGAAAGCTATCTAACGAAACAACCCGCTACCATTACGACGCAATCCTCTACAAACAACCGTCGCCGGCTACGTTTGAGCTGCCCGGCTCCATCGAATGGAGCAACCTCAATCTGGAACAGCTGGAGGCGATTCTCGCAGGCTCCAAGGCCGACGTCTATCTAACTAACATTCCCGACGGCCGGCTGGGACCTGCCATCGCTTTCAACAAGGCGCTGCAAGCGGCGGCCGCAGGTGCGGTGCTGCCTCCGGTTCCGCTCCCGGTTTATCCATCCGTCTCGGCAGAGGATTTATTCGCCCTAGCCGGACAAGCGTGCTTCAAGGCTCATGTCCGCTGGCATAGCGACGGCACCGACGGCCTGCTGGATGCTGTTTTCACCACCCAAGATGCGGTCCCTGCCTGGAAAGTCCGGCAGCCCTCCAAGCCCGCTGCGGGCTACGCCAATGTCCCGCATGCCGCCGCCCCGTCGGGCGTAGACCGGGTGTCCGCCTTGCGCGGACACCTCGCGGCCCAATTGCCGGACTACATGATTCCCGCACTCTTTGTGGAACTCGAACAATTCCCTCTAACTCCCAACGGCAAGGTGGATCGGAGGGCCCTGCCGCCACCCTCTGCAGTGGCGTCTCCCGCGTCGCCCCGGCGGACTCTTGCTGCGCGAAATGAAACCGAAGTCAAACTGTTGGAGATCTGGAAACAGGTTCTCGGCAAAGACGACCTCGGAGTCGAGGACGACATCTTCGAGCTCGGGGGCGACTCCATTCTGATTTTCCAAATCACCACCCGCGCCACCCGCGCCGGATTGTCCGTGACGCCGGCGCAGGTTTTTCGACTGCGCAACATTGCCGCACTCGCCGCGGCATCCTCCGCCGCCGTGGTCAAGCCGCTGGAAGCCGCCATCCAACCTGTGAACCGCGATGCCTACCGCCGCAAACTTTGAGCCGATGAGCAAAGTGCCTGCTTCACCCGGCTTTCCGTCCTCCGCAACGGGTGTGGACTCCAGCGTCGATACCCTGGCGTTTCCCGCCTCGCCCGCGCAGGAATCGTTCTTCTATCTGGAGAGACTTTTCCCGAGCCATCCGGCATTCAATGTGCCCGTGCGTTTTGAACTCGATGGCCCCTTGGATCCCGGGCTTCTCAAAGCCGCCTTTGACGCACTGGTCGCCCGTCACGAGGGCTTGCGCACTCGCTTCGTCGAGGATGACGGCAAGCTGCTGCAAGTCGTCGCACCGGAAACATCCTTTCCGCTGCCGTTGACGGACGTTTCACACCTGGCGGGCGATGCCCTCGCCCTCGAGCTCGACCGCCTGGGTTCGCTAGAAGCCCGGACTCACTTTGACCTTTCAAAAGCCCCGCTGTTCCGCGCCAGCCTCATCCAGACCGCCCCGGAGCGGCATACCCTGCAACTCACCATTCACCATTCCATCGCCGACGGGTGGTCCATCGGAATTATCACGGACGAGCTGGCGGAGTTTTACAATGCCTCGTTAGAAAATCGTGCGCCGCGGCTCGATCCTCTAGCAATCCAATATGCGGACTTCACCATCTGGCAGCGTGAGTTTCTCGAGAGCCCTGCACTGACGCCGCACCTCGACTATTGGAAGCAGCAACTCTCGGGCTACACCGAACTGGAACTGCCCGCCGATCGCTCACGCCCGCCGGTCAAATCCTGGGATGGCGACATCGTCTCGCTGATGCTGCGCCCGTCGATCTCGGATAAGGTCGCCCGGATCTCGCAGGACCGGGGCGCGACGATGTTCCATGTCTTTCTGGCTGCGTTCAAAGCGGTCGCCAGCCGTTATACCGGTCTCGAGGACATCGCCGTGGGCTCGCCGGTGGCAGGGCGGACGCGCACCGAACTGGAGCCGATCATCGGCACCTTTATCAACAGCGTGATCCTGCGCACCGATCTCTCCGGGGACCCGTCGTTCGGCGAACTGGTAGAGCGGGTGCGCGACACGGTGACCGAAGCAATCGCCCGCCAGGAGCTACCCTTCGAGCAATTGGTCAAAGCCCTCCAACCGCGCCGCGACACCGGCCGGAATCCCCTATTTCAAATCAATTTCACCCACCAGCGGGATTTCGTGAAACCGGTCTCATTCGGGAAGACCCGGTTGACCGCCATCCCCTCGCGCTCGCCAGGAGCCATCTTCGACCTGCACTTCTTCATGGTCGAGCGGGCGGATGGCTGGCGGGCTTCCTGCGACTTCGCCCGCGACCTTTTCGACCGCACGACCGCCGAGCGGCTGTTGAGGCATTTCGAGCTGTTTCTCGATGCTGCCGCGGGCGAGCCAAACCTCCCGCTCTCCAGGCTGCCAATCCTCACGAATCAAGAGAAGCTGGAAATCAGCCAATGGAGCGGGAAGCAAATCCCCTACCCTTCGGAGCGCTCGCTGGGTGAATTATTCCTCGAACAAGCCGTTCGCCAGCCCGCCCGTATCGCGCTGAGCGGCAGCGGCCGTGATATTTCCTATCAACTTCTCGCCGCTGCTGCACTGGATCTCCACTCCCGCCTGATCGAAGTGGGTGTAGAAGCGGGCGACCGTGTGGCCCTTTGCGCTCCGTCGGTGCCGGAAATGGTCGCGGCGCAAATCGCAATTCTGCTCGCCGGGGCTTCGTGTGTGCCGCTGGATCCGGAATATCCTGACGCGCGCCTTCGATTCATGCTCGTGGACTCGGCAGCGACCGTCCTGCTAACCACGCCGGCGCAGGCAGCACGCTTGCCGGAGGTCGAGCCCACGATTCTCCTAACACCGATAGCGGACGACATGCCGCTTCCCCCGCCGCGCCAGTTCCAGATCCCGGCGGATGCAGCCTCGCACGTTTTCTACACCAGCGGTTCCACCGGCACGCCCAAGGGAGTGATCATCCGCCACCGTGGCGTCGCCCGGCTCGCGCTCGGAGGCAGTTTCATGGACTTCGGCCCGGATGACTCATTTCTCCAGTCCGCGCCCATCTCATTCGATGCGGCGCTGTTGGAAATCTGGATGCCCTTGCTGCATGGCGGACGCGTCGTGCTCACCGGAGAAAACGGCCCTTCCCTTCCGGCGATCGCCCGTGCGATCCGGGAACAAGGAGTCACCTGCCTGTGGCTCACTGCGGGACTTTTCCAAACGATGGTGGACGAACACCTCGCCGACCTCAGCGGGCTCCGCTATCTGCTCGCAGGTGGAGACGTCCTTTCGCCATCCCACGTGCGCCGTGCGTTCGAAGCGCTGCCGGGCACAACTCTCATCAACGGATACGGTCCCACGGAAAATACGACTTTCACTTGCTGTCACACCGTCACTCGCGCCGATCTCGACCGCCGTTCCATCCCGATCGGACGCCCAATCGGGAATTCCACCGTGCACCTGCTCGACTCCCGGATGCGCCCGGTGCCTGTCGGGATTCCGGGTGAATTGTTCACCGGTGGCGACGGTCTCGCACTGGGCTACCTCAACCACGACGCGCTGACCGCTTCGAGGTTTCCCGTTCACCCCGATCATGGCCCGCTTTACCGCACCGGCGATCTCTGCCGTTGGCTGCCGGATGGCGGCATCGAGTTTCTCGGTCGCAGCGATTCGCAAGTAAAAATCCGCGGCTTCCGCATCGAGCTTGAGGAAATCGAGGCGCACCTCGCGAGCCACCCGGGCGTCCGGCAAGTGAAAGTCGCCGTCCGTGGCGACACCGCGGAGTCCAAGCACATCGTCGCTTGGGTGATTCCCGCCGAGGGGGTGACTGCCGAGCCCGCGGCGCTGGGTGAATATCTCGCAGAACGCTTGCCGGGATACATGAGACCGGCCGGGATCGCTGTCATCGAGTCCCTGCCACTCTCCGCGAACGGCAAGATTGACGTCTCCGCGTTGCCCGATCCTTCACGCCGCGCCGGACCTAGCGTCGATCGCGCCGGCGAAGCGCCCGTGGGTGATATCGAGCAACGCCTCGCCGCGATTTGGGCCGACCTGCTAGGCGTTCCGGAAATTGCCCGGGATGACGACTTTTTCGCGCTCGGCGGCCATTCGCTGATGGCCCTGCGATTGTTCTCCCGGATGAACCGCGAATTCGACACCACGCTGCCGCTGGCGGCGCTGCTCGGTCACCCGACGATCCGCGAACTCGCCGGACTCGTGGGTCCACCGCCATCCGTTGCGGCGATTCCCTCGCCTGTCGGCGCGGGAAAAGGCGTCTTTGTGACACTTTGCAGCGGAGGGCGACACGCGCCTCTGGTTTGCGTCCATGGAGGCGATGGCGGGGTCATTTTCTATCGCGGGTTGGTCACCCATTTGCCAAACCAGTTTCCGGTCCATGCCATCGAATCCGCCGAACTCAGCCGGAGCGAAGCTGTCGAGGTGTCGAGCGTGGAAGAGACCGCGGCGGCCTACGTCAGCAGCCTGCTCGCCTTCCAGCCTTGCGGCCCGTTCCGGCTCGCGGGCTACTCGTTCGGCGGGGTTGTGGCCCATGCCATGGCCTGCCAGCTGGTAGAAATGGGACACACCGTCGAGTTCCTCGGTCTGTTTGACACTTATAGCCCTGTAGCTCAGACTGTAGCGTGCTCCCCCATCGCACGACTCTCGCTCTTCTGGCAGCAGCATGGGGACATCCCTCCCCTCGAGCGTCTATCACTCCTCCGGCGCCGGATCCGCGATGGCGTCGAGACCCACCGCCGGATTCGCAGCGAGGTGCTCGCCGCCAAATCGAATGGTCCAGCGGAGGCTTACAGCGACCTGCGGCGGGTCCAGATCCGCGAGGAGAATTGGCGCGCCATGCAGGCCTATCAGCCCGCGCGTTTCCCCGGCCGGATCACCCTCTTCAAAGCCACCACCGCCAGCGACAAGGTGGAATGGCCTTCTGACTACGGCTGGTCGTCCACCGCAGGCGGAGGCCTCCGGATTGTGACCGTGGCAGGCAGCCATCTGACCCTTTTTGATCCGGAAAACGTGGAGGCCTTGGCCAGTGCTTTAGAGCAGGCGCTTTCCCATCCGGAGGTTCCCCGCTGACGCCACGCGCGCCGGCTCTTCGAAATGACGACAGGGCAAGCCATTCTCCACCTGATTTTTCCCGGCACGATGACCCGGGAGATCGATGTGGCTTGCCTTTCGCCCGAAGAAACAGGCCGAGCCGCCCGCTTTCGCTTCCCGGGTGATGCCACCCGCTGGATCGCTTACCGCGCCACTCTGCGACTGATTCTAGGCGAAGAGCTCGAGCTCTCCCCGGCGGAGGTGCCACTCATGCTCACGGCTTTCGGAAAGCCGTGCCTGAAGCCTCCTCACGACAGACTCCACTTCAATCTCTCTCACTCTGCCGATGCCGGCATCATCGCGCTGTGCCGCGACGGTCCGGTAGGTGTTGATCTGGAGCACCTCCACCGGGCTCAAGACTTGCGGGAATGCGAGACCACTTTCTGTCATCTGGACGAAATCAGATCCCTGCCACTGGATCACACCGCCCGCTCGGTCCAGCTCCTGCGAATCTGGACCGCTAAGGAAGCACTCCTCAAAGCACTGGGCACCGGATTGTCCCAGCCTCCGGAAACGGTCCGGATTGAATTTGACCAACCCGTCAGCCGGGCCAGCTCCGCCACCCTGCTGTCCGGAATCGAAAACCAGCAGCTCCACGACCTTCACCACCCTTTGCTGGCTCAATACCAAGCCTTCGTCGCGGCTCCCCGGTCCGTGACTGAGATTCTCGTGATCCACCCAGGCTGATCGCTCGGCGGCCTTCCGCTCCAGAGTCATGCCGCCCCAAGAATTTAACGATCGTTTGAATTGATCGTATTTCACAAGAAAACCTCGCATCCGTGCAGATACTTTTAAAAAGCCAGGCGAAAAGCTCTCGCATCGGTTGATAGTTTTAAAAAATTGACAATCTCGACCTTTTGAAGTTCTATTCGTTCAGTCCCAACCCTTTACCAGCCACCCGTGAAACGCCGCGACGTAGAAATTATTCAGAGAGACGGAAGGTTTCTTGTGATGTTAGCCCGAGAACCTCTGCCCCTGTCCCTAGGCCAGATCGCCCGCGAGGGAGAATACCGGATGGCAAGCCTGTGCGACCGCATCGGCGTGTCAGAGCGGCACTTGCGCCGGGTATTTGAGGACGGAATCGGCATTGGGCCGAAGGACTGGCTGCGGCAGGAGCGGATGGTGGCCGCGCGGTCGCTGCTTCGCGAAGGTTCACCAATCAAAGAGGTGGCAATCGACCTAGGCTTCACCACGTCAAAGATGTTTTCACGGGATTTTCAATTGTTCCATGGCGTGAAACCGACTGATTTCCAACGCCGGGAACACGCTCAGATTCTCAGATTTTCAATGTAATCGCCACACGTCAGTATCAATTGTGACCGAGCAACAATCTCGGGTCATCTTTCTCCGCTCAAAAACCATAGCGGAAAGACAAGTTAATGGCGTGATTAAAGGTAGTATACCTCCCATCAGCGGTTTCACCAAGGAATGAAACCGCCTGGTTCCCGGACACCTCGCGCCCTCCATTGTAAGCGAAATGATACCCACAAGCCCAACTAAATCTATCGCCTCTATGGCCGAATCCGATGCTTCCAAGGTGAAGATTTGAGTCTGGGTTAAGCGGGCTAAAAGTTTCGCTGGGCACGCTGTTTTCACTATAGATATAACCTACACTGGCGAAATATCCTCCATCGAACTGTCGAGTAGCACCGAATTCATACATGAATCCGGACTGATAGCGAAACGGAAAGGTCTGATCACCTCCATAGGTTCCTTTAAACTGCGTATCATTCACTTTGTCCCAATTGGTCCAATCGAGGTTGAACTCAAAATTCCACTGGTCATTGGGCCGGAATGAAACTCCTCCAACAATATTGTCGGGAAAAACGATTGAAGCATCAGTAGATTGATAATCGCTGTATGGTTCGGCTATCGACTTTCCTTTATAGTCCACTTCGGTCGCAGAGCGATAATTCAAGCCAATCGACCATTTAGTTATAGGCTGCC
>JAYWDF010000681.1:0-4394 GCA_043779985.1 Akkermansiaceae bacterium
CAGATCGGTGGATGAAACCGTGAAGCCGGTGTCGTTATTGGTCTCACCGGAAACCACGATTTGCGCTGAAACGGCGACGGTGAATGACGCGAAGGCGAGAGCGACGAAGCCGGCGGCGAGCGCGCGGCGGATATGGAACGAGGGATTCATGATGACGGGTTTTCTGTAGAGTTTATGATGGGGCAGCTTCGGTGGAGTGGGTTCCATTGTCCTCTAGCAGACGTTACCAAGGCTGAAAGCTGCCACGAATGCAGCGGAATTTCCATAGACAAATCGTCAAATTTCATAGACTTCTGCGACAACTTTGGGTATCTGTGCCTTACGTTGTTGCTTGAAACGAGCGATCTGAAGTCACTAATCGACAAAAAGTCATTGTCCCGAAATATTTCCGCCGAGCAGGAGTCCCCGCGGGCAGCTTGGTCAGCGGCCGTCTGCGGAAACGATTTCCCACCTAAGGGGATGCTGACGGCCACGCGGTAGAAACGTGTGGATGGTCCAGCTCCCCCGGTGTCGGTGAAGGTGAAAGGAGCTCCGGTGCCCGGCTGTGCAGGCCCGATGTTCAGCCAAGGGCTGGTGAGATCGGCCGTGCGCTGAAGCTGGAAGTTGTAGGCGGCGTGCCCTTGAATGGTGAGGGTGAAATCATTTCCGGACCTGGCGAACGAGGCGATTTTCAGCGAGCTGCGGTCGAGCACCACGCCTTGATTGACAAAGCCTGCGGGCAGGGTGCCGGTCCAGTTGATGAGGTCGAGGACGCCGGCGTTGATGTAAATGCCAAATGAAAATGTGACGTCGCCGATGAGGCGGAGGGTGCCGCTGTTTGCAAAATTTCCGCTGACGGCGAGGGAGCCGGAGATTTCCAATTCCGCACAGGTGGCAATCCTAACCGAAGACGATTGGTTCACTTTGCCGCTGATGACGAGCCTGCCGCCGGAGACCGTGGTGGGGCTGATGTAGTTGTTCGAGTCGAAGATTACCATCGTGCCGGTGCCGGACTTGGTGATGCCCACCGTGCCATTGCTGTTCGTGATTGCGACGCTGGTGCCGCGCTTGACGATGTAGCCGGCGGCGTTCACCGAAGAATTCCAAGTCAGGCTGATCCTGCCCTGACCGACGGTGGCGGCCAAGCCCAGGGAATGGCGGGAACCAGCATCACCGGCTGGGCGACGACCTCGTTGAAATTGGCGGACTCGCTGAGGCCGTCGCTACCGACGGCGGAAACGACATAATAAAAGGCCGTGCCGTTGGCGGTCACGCTGTCGGTGTAGGCTCCGGTTGTAGGCGTGCCGACGGTCGTGTAGGATGCGTGGGACCTGCGTTAACTAGCCGATCAGCATGATCCGCTTGTTCGCGGTGTCGTAGCTGATTTGATACCCGTGAGAAACTCCGTTGACGGCGGCGAACTGGCTGCCGATGAGGCTGCCGTAGGTGGCGAGGATATAGTCGAGTCGTGTCAGGCCTCCAGATAGAACACTGAGGTCGAGAGTGCAGTTGGTGATGTTGAAATCCTCCGCAACACTGAGACCATTTACCGTATTGCCATTGATTTGAACGAATAGGCTTCCATTGACCGCAGCGGACCCGACCGTTAGAGTTCCCAGCCCGTCCGCTCCTGGGGAAAGCGTGCCGCCGCTTTGCACGGTGACCGCGCCACCGACGCTGCCCGTGCCGCCGAGCGGTGCGTTATCAGCCACGGTAACCGCGGATGCGGCGGCCAGGCTGCCGTTGACCAGCAGAGCACTGCCGGTGACGCTAGGGATGGCGGTGTAAGTGTTCGCGCCAGAGAGGACCTGGGTGCAGCTGCCGGTTTTGGTGAAATTGCCGGTGGAGGAATCGTTCGTCAGTGCGCCGTAAAAGGTGCCGCAGCCATTGTCCACACCGAAAGTGAAACCGATATATCCCGCGTCATTGAAGCCGGACTTGATGGTTCCCGCGCCGGAAAGCGCGTCCACGCGCACGTTTGGGTCCACGCCGCTGAAGACCGCGCTGGCGGCCACATTCAAGTCGGCGAAGTTGGTGGACCAGTTTTCATTGGCATTGCTGCCGCCGACAAATAATTCGCCCTGCCCGTCGAGCAGGCCGCCGGATTCCAGGTTGAAGGTGGCGGTGTCGATACCCCAGCGGAGTTTTCCCGTGCCAGTCTTGCGCAAGGTGCCGCGACCCGTGAACGTAGTGACGCCCTCGGCGCGCGTGCAGCTGGCGACATCCAGACCGAGCACCGCCCCACCTTTGGCGTGAAAGGCCGCGCCCTGCCAGGTGTTTTGCAATGCCAGCGTGCCCAGATTGACCTTAGAATTACCGGTTCAACTGTTAGTAGTGGGCAAGGTCAGCGTGCCGGTGCCGTTTTTCACCAACCCCGCCGAACCGGCGACGGTCAAGCCAAGGGTCGCGCTCACGCCGGAGCCGGTAGTGACGGTCGGTGCGGTTCCATTGAGAGTGAGCGTGCCGCCTTGCGGGGTTCAGAGGTCAGGTTCAGGGTTCAGGGCGCGGAAAAAGATAAAGCCTGGATTCTTCGCTTTCTTCTCTACCATTCGAAATCGAACACTCAGAATCCAAAATCATCTCACCTTCTGCGGCGAAGAAGGGCGAACAACCCGAGGCCGCCAAGAAGCGCTGTGGAGGGCTCGGGGATGACGGTGACGTCGAGTTCCTTGTAGCCAACGCCGCCATTCTGCTGGCCACCGGAGAAGTTGAAGCGCAGGCCAGTGATTCCGGAAGCCAACGTGCTGCTGGCATTGTCATAGATGGTCGTCCTTAGGGATACGTCTGAGTTAAAGCCAGTCGCAAACGACGTAGGTCCTCCGGCTCCGTTATCCACGGTGGCAAGCAATGTCCAAGTGGATGAGCCGGTTACTGAAATATCGACCGTGGTATAAACGCTATAGTGCTGTTCAACTCGTCCGCTGTTCGCCCAGCCGGAATACATTGAAATAGAACCGACAGTGGTCGCGCCAGCGGTGAATTTGTACAACAAACCATTAGGACCTGCGTCACCAGCGATAACCGTGGACCCTGTTTGGTCCGGGCCGCCAAAAGAGCCATCATCCATCACCGGCCAAAAATTGGGCCCACCTGGAACAGCGTTGTTCTCTCCGACGTTATAACTGATATCAGCGTTCACAATGGAGAGCGGGGTGGTGCTGTCCACGGTGAATGCCGTGCTTTGAGCGGTTCCGCTGAAGACGACAGCGGCACTGGCCGATCCGGCAAGGATGGATGCCGCGAGAGCGGAGAGGGTTATGGTTTTTAATTTCATGTGTGGTGTCTAGTATGTGTTGTCGTTTGTGTTTGGTTTCAGCAGAGGATTTCAATTCGCTCGGACTCGGATGGAGGGTTTCGGACCGATTTGGGCAGCAAGCTGGGTGCCGGAGAGATGCGCTGTAGCGGCGGTTTGAAAGCGAGGGTTGTGGGTTGCTTATTTCACTACTTGCAGGCGGCCGAAGAGTTGGGTGTTGGCTCCTTTGGCGACGGTGATGACGACTTGCTCGATGCCGGCCTCGGGCGAGGTGATGGAAACAATGCCTCCATTGGTGACTGGCACATCCGTCCAACCGGTGAGGTTGCTTCCGTATTGGAATGTCTGGATGGTGCCGGTGGCGGCGATGCGGCGCAGGAAAGTGAAGACAAAGTTGGTTCCGGAGGCATTCAAGATCGGCAGAATGCCGATGGAGGATGTGGAGGGATCGCCGTTCTTCAGGACATACTCGACGAGGTTGGCGATGCCGTCGTTGTCGGGATCACCCGTGGGTGTCTTGTTGGAGAGCGTGGGCCAGGTGGCGTCGATCCAGGCGAGGAACGGATCGGCGGGAGCGGTGCCCACTTGAATCTTGCCGCTGCCGGTGATGGCACCGCTGGAGTTGGTCGAGTCATACACCGCGCCGTTTCCGGCTTGGGCCACGCCGTCAATGATCAGGGAGGTGACAATGTCGGTGCCGGCGTTGGGCAGATGAAGAACCGCTGGGGAGGCTCCGGAAGTGCCGATCGTGACGGTGGAACTGTCCGCGAAGTTTGATTGGGTAATGCCAAGCGTGCCATTTTCTACAGTGGTGTTGCCAGTGTAGGTGTTCGCGCCGCTGAGTGTAAGAGTGCCAGTGCCATTCTTGGTGAGTCCACCCGCACCACCGGCGTCGAGCAGGTTCACCTGGATGCCGATGTTGTGGCCGTTCGTGTCGATGATGGCACCGCCGGATGCGACGTAGGTGTTCTGGCTGCC
Organism: Akkermansiaceae bacterium; assembly: GCA_043779985.1. Classification (GTDB taxonomy): domain Bacteria; phylum Verrucomicrobiota; class Verrucomicrobiia; order Verrucomicrobiales; family Akkermansiaceae; genus Luteolibacter. Next base: position 4,211 of record JAYWDF010000681.1, read on the forward strand.
GCCGTAGGTGGTGATGAAGTCCGCGTTATTCGCGCCGATGGCCTTGAGCGTTCCGCCGTTGAAGGTGAGCCAGGCGTTATTTATGTCGCCCGCCTCGCGGTCGGCGACGCGGATGGAGGGCGCGCGGAGTTCGCCGCCGTTGAGGTCGATGGCGAAGGTGGCGGTGGTGTAGATCGAGCCGTCA
>JAYWDF010000682.1:0-4391 GCA_043779985.1 Akkermansiaceae bacterium
CGGGAACAAGTCCATCAGGTAGACGAACGCCTCGATTTTGCCATTCGGAATGCCGGGGCCGGCAATTACGAGCGGGACGTGCATACCACCGAACTCGTAGAGGTTTTGTTCGCCGAGCGAGAGGCCGGTGGCCGGAATGGCATAAAGCCCCCAATGGATGAACATGCCGAACTTGGCATCCTTCCACCACCACCTGTCTTGGTCGGAAAGCTTGAGCAGGGCGGCCTTGACGTCGTTTCCCTCCTTCAAAACCATCACGCCCTTTTGTTCCGACTTGAGCTCGTCGCCTGCCATGGGCACCGGTGCGGATGAGAGGGCGAGCGGCCCGGCAAGCAGGCCGCGGGCTGGGGCGGATCTTGATCGACACATGGGTTTGGGAGCGGTCTTGGAAATCGAATCAATTGGCGTCGTCCTGCAGGCTGCCGACCGCGGCCTTCTTCGGCTTGGCGCTCTTACCCTCGGCCGCTTTTCCCGTGCGATGGGAATAGACTTCGACGTCGCCGTTGTTCGACTGGGGGCTGCCCGGAGTGCTGCGCCCCTCGGCGATGTATTTTTCCAGCAAGGCCTTCAGGCGCGCCACCACCTCTGGATGTTCGGCCTGCAAGTTGTTCTTTTCGCCAATGTCCTTGGAAAGGTCGTAGAGTTGGAAGGGCGGCAATTTCGCCGCTTCCACACTGCCGGGTTCGGGAGAGGTCCAGCCACCGGAGTCCGCGGCGAGGATGAGCTTCCATGGACCCTGGCGGATGGCGAACGCGCCGTAAATGGAGCTGTGAACCAGCGCCTCGCGGAGCGGCTTTTCCGTGGGTCCCCTCAGGGCTGGCAGCATGCTCACACTGTCCTCGGCGGTCTGATCGGGAAGCTTCTTACCGAGGAGTTCCGCGCAGGTGGCGAAGAGGTCGAGCTGGCAGACGAGCTGGTCGGTGGTGCTGCCGGGCTTCACTTGTGCGGGCCAGCGCAGCAGGAACGGAATGCGGTGACCGCCTTCCCAGATGTCGGATTTGGAGCCGCGGAACAGGTGGTTCGGATTGTGGCCTTTGGCCAGCATGGCCGGGAAACCCGCCGACCGGGAGCAGCCGTTGTCGCTCGTCAGGATCACCAGGGTGTCTTCCGCAAGTCCTTGCCGGTCGAGCGCGTCGAGCACGCTACCGACGGCGGCATCGGTTTGCATGACAAAGTCCGCGTAAGCGCCCAGCCCGCTTTTCCCCTTCCAGTCCGGAGCCGGCAGAATCGGCGTGTGGGGGGCGGTCAGGGGAAGGTAAAGGAAGAAGGGCTTCCCCTGCTTGGCGTCGGCGGCTTGTACCGAGATATACTCGACCGCCTTGCGGGTGAGCGTGGATAGCACGTCGACCGCCTCGAAATCCGGCGCGGCCGCGCCCTTGCGACCGAAGTCTTTCTCGACGCTCGGCACCTCCGTCACGCGGTCATTCTCGATGTAGGTGTAGGGCACCATGTCGAGCGACGCGGAAATTCCGAAGTAGTGGTCGAAGCCGAGGGCGGTGGGCCCGCCGTGGATCGGTTTTGAATAATCAATGGCGGTGGGACTATCCGAGCTGCCGGGGGCGCTGCCGTCGCTGCGAGGCCAGTCCATGCCGACATGCCATTTCCCGATGCAAGCCGTGTGGTAGCCCTGCTCCTTGAGGAACGGGGCGACGGTTGTGCGGTCCTTCTCAATGATGCACGGCGAGAATCCGTTGAGGACGCCATATTTCAGCGACGACCTCCAATTGTAGCGGCCGGTGAGAATGCTGTAACGACTCGGCGAGCAGACCGATGAACTCGAGTGCGCGTCGGTGAAAACCATCCCTGCCGCCCCGAGGCGGTCCATGTGCGGCGTGGGAATTTTCCCCTGTGGATTGAGAATCTGGAGATCGCCGTAGCCAAGGTCGTCGGCGAGGATGAAAACGATGTTCGGCTTGGTGGCCGCGCTGGCATCCAAGGATGAAAAAATCGCTAGTCCGAAAAGCAGGTTGCGGAAAAAGTCAGGTCTGGAGTTGCAGCTCATTTTCATGATGGAGATGGGTCTATCGAGGTGGAAATTCTAGCGCGGCTCGGGGCGCGGCGGGTGTTGGTGGTAGATCGGGGCGCTGTCCGCCCACCAGCGGGGCGAGTGGAGTATTCCTCCGGGTCTCCGTTGAGATTTCCCTCATAGCCGAAGCGCCGTGGGTGGCGTCCGGTGAGCAGGCCGGCACGGGAAGGCGAGCAGACCGTACTGGCAACGTAGCCCCGGCTGCAAAAGATCCCGCCGGCCGCCAGGCTGTCGATGTTGTGCGTCTTGATGGTGGTGCTGCCGGTGCATCCAAGATCGCCGTAGCCCATGTCGTCTACGACGATGAGGATGATATTGGGTTTCTGGATATCAGCGGCGATGAGATGGGCAGTTAGAGTGATGAGCTCAAAGGTGATCAGCGCAAGCAAAGCGGGTTTCGGCATCATGGTGACAGCTTGGATAAATGGCTATTTTTCGCCGGCGCCGATTGCCGGGGGCAGGTCGGTAGGGAGCGGATTTCCGAAAAAGTCACGGCCACCGTTATCCTTGATGATGATTCCGCGGGGGAAGGTTCCGGCATCCGCCGGACGACAGCCTTGGAGCGATCCAAACCCCGGAGTGGGTTTCACGGGGGCTGCCAATGTCGGGGCGGAGGAAAGGGCAACTCCTTTGGGAAGGCCCTCATGGCGGCCGCAGAAAAGGTTGCTTTCAAACACGTTGCGCTTGCCGTGTGTGAAATCAGAAGTCGCCCGTCCGCCCGGTTCGACCATGAAAAGGTTGTTTGCAAAGCGGGCGTTCTCGCAAACTCCGCCCTGCCACTTGGTTTGAAGAATCATCGGCAGATTCTGGTCCGCACCGGTGATGATGGTGTTGTTATGGACGAGTGTGTTGGTCGATTTCCCGCCGAAGTGAAACACGCGGGAGGATTTGATGCCATCATGCACGGTGATGTTGTAGCGGACGACGGGAGATTCATTCACTGATTTTTCCGGGCCGCAGACGAGAATGAATCCACCTTCGTTGTGATGGCTGTAGTTGTATTGGAAAACCGAGCGGCGGCAGTTGTAGTCGGCGTCAAAGCCTTGGCCATCCTTGATCCCTTTGGTGCCGCTGACTTCGTTGAACTGGATCAGCGTGTCATCGCAGACGAAGGGCCAGATCCCGGCCGCGTAATCATCGCAGCGGGCACGGGCGTTCCGAACCACATTTTTTTCGATGATTCCGCCGTTGGTTCCCCAGAGTTTGATGCCGTCTCCGCCGATGTCTTCCAAGGTATTTTCCCGGATGGTGACATGGATGCTGCGCACCTTGCCCGTTCCCCGTTGGCAGATGCCGTTGCGATCCGTCCGCTCGATCCGGCATTGCTCGATGAGCAGACCGTCGAAGTGAGAGTCGTTAGTCCCTTTCGCTTCCATGAAAATCCCGCAGCCTTCGTGGGTTTTCCGCAGGTCACCATTGATGTCATGAACATACAGGCGTTGCAGATAGACTCGCTGCATGGTGCCGACGCCATCGGCGAGCACGGTGACACCGGTGCGCCAGGGGGCGGACTTAGGACCGTGGTTGGTGATTTCCAGATCGGCCATTTCGATGAACGAGATGTTTTTCAACAGAACCGTGTCGAGGTGTTGGCCCTCGCCGTCGAGGCGCGGGAGCGGGCCGTCGCCGTAGCGCCCGATGAGCACCCGGGCCTTCGGGGCTCCGCCGCCTTTTGGGATGAACTGGCCGGACCAACGCCCGCCTGCCTTGAAGAGCAATTGGTCTCCCGGCTTCAACTCCGTGGCATTGGCCTTTTCCAAGCTCCGCCAGGCGAGTGCCGGACTCAGGCCGCTCGTCGAGTCATCTCCGTTGAGCGAGTCCAGATGATAGACCGCCGCGTTGGCGGTCGCGAGACAGGAAGCGAGAGCTAACAGCATGGCCTGGGGATTCCTCATGAATTGCGTCTGGAGCGGGTGAAAGAGGCGTGTTGAGCCATGCCGTCAACCACTCGCGATACGCCACTCGTGTCTGCCATTCTTTCAAGAAACTTTCGTTTGAAAGCCGGGCTGGCGGCTACTTGATGAGGACAATCCCATGGCGCAGCGCGGTCCCGACCGCCGCCGTGCGATCCGCCACGCCGAGCTTGGAGAACATTCGCTTGAAGCGGAATCTCACCGTATTTTCACCGACGTGGAGGATGTCGGCGATGTCTTTGTCGCCGCGACCTCGGAACAACAGGCCAACGGTCCAGTGGCGCGAGGGACCGTGCGCTGGGCGTTCAACGTAAGCCGCGGCGCGAAGGACCTACGGCAGACCTTTACGCCGGCGGAGTCTTTACAGGGCGGGACGATTGGCCCGGTTGCTCAGCGATGAACTGCCGGGCCAAATGCCCCGGCTTGGGGCGTGCGGCTCAGCGGCTTCCGGA
>JAYWDF010000683.1:0-4385 GCA_043779985.1 Akkermansiaceae bacterium
GGGGACGAAATACCGGGGAGAATTCGAGGAACGGCTGGAAGCGGTGATCCGCGAGGCGTCCTGTGAGCCGAAGCCGATTCTTTTCATCGATGAAATCCATTTACTGCTAGGAGCCGGATCGGCCAGCGGCAGCATGGACGCGGCGAACATTCTCAAGCCCGCGCTGGCCCGCGGCGCGATCCGGGTGATCGGCGCGACGACGATTCGGGAATACCGCCAGACCATCGAGAAGGACGGCGCGCTAGAACGGCGGTTCCAGGCGGTGAGGATCGAGGAACCGAGCGCCGATGAAGCGGTGGCCATTCTGCTGGCGCTGCGGCCGAGATTGGAAGCGCATCACGGGGTGACGCTGGATGAAGCGGCGCTGCGGGCGGCGGTGGAATGGTCGGTGCGGTATCTGCCGGATTTCCGGCTGCCGGATAAGGCGTTGGATTTGGTGGATCAGGCTTGTGCGGCGGTGAGGTTTCGGACTTTGACGCCGGTGGTTGAAGAGAAGAAGGAGGGCGAGACGCCCCCACAACGGTCTGGCGCGAGACGCGCCAGCCACGTTGTGGTTGGAAGAGAGGACATCGCTCGTGCGGTGGCGGCGCGGTGTGGGATTCCGGTGGGGACGCTGACGGCGGATGAGGGGGCGCGGTTGATGGCGCTGGAAGGTGATCTTGGACGGCGGGTGAAGGGGCAGCCGGAAGCGAATTCCGCCGTGGCGGAAGCAGTGCGGTTGGCGCGGGCTGGATTGAAGAAGCCGGGGCGACCGGTGGGCGTGTTTTTATTCGTCGGCCCCAGTGGCACCGGCAAGACCGAGCTGGCCAAGGCGCTGGCGGAGAATTTGTTTCACGACGAGCGGCGCTTGATCCGCTTCGACATGTCCGAGTTCATGGAAGAACACAGCGTGGCGAAGTTGATCGGCTCGCCACCGGGATACGTCGGCCATGACGAGGGCGGCCAGCTAACAGACGCGATCCGCACGCATCCCTACAGCGTCGTGCTGTTCGACGAGATTGAAAAAGCCCATCCCCGCGTGCTGGATTTGTTTCTTCAGATTTTCGATGACGGCACGCTAACCGATGCGCAGGGACGGAAGTGTGATTTCCGGGAGTCGGTGATTATTTTGACGAGTAATCTGGGTTCCGGTGGCGGGCCGGTGAAACGGTTCATGGGATTCGCGCCGGGGGATGAGGTGGAGGTTTCGGCGGACGAGGCAATCGTGCAACGTGCGGAGGAAGCCATCCGCAAACACCTGCGGCCGGAGTTGGTGAACCGGCTGACGAAGGTGGTGCATTTCAAGCCGCTGGGCTTGGAGACGGCGCGGGAGATCCTTGGGAAACTGGTGGCTGATTTCAACAAGCGCTTGGCAGATCGTGGTGTGACGCTTGAGCTCGACGAGAGCGCGGAGGAGCTGATCCTGCGGGAAGGCTTCAGCGAGGAATACGACGCGAGGAATCTGGAGCGGGTGATGGATCGGATGCTGGGCACGCTGATCGCGGAGGCACTGCTTGGCGGGAAAGTGAAAGTCGGACAGGTGATTGGGGTGACGGCGGAGGGCGACCGTGTGATGCTGAAGATGAACCAAGGATAATCCATGAGGATACCGGTTATCGTTGAAAAATAAGGTTTTCACGTCGATCTAATAGGGGTTCGGGTCCGCTGGGGAGGTGCAGCACCAGATCGGGATCGCCGTCATTGTCGAAGTCAGCGAGCGCAACGCCACGTGCGTTCCCGAGTCGTGAAAGTCCGGTGATTTCCGCCGCCTCATGGAAGGTGCCACCGCGAATCAGCAGCAACCGCCGTGCTCACCACCAGCGCGATCTGCCACGGCGTCCGCCCGAAGCCAAAGAAGGCAAGGCCGCAGGTCACATAAGTGCCAAGCAGCAGGGCAAACCACGGGCGGGGATCGCTTTTTTGCGGGGAGCAGTCAACCATCGCCGGCAGGCTAACGAGATTAGGGTCCCGGCACCATCTGTATTTCCGGCAATGCCAATTGCTTGTGAAAACCGACCGCATGGGCCCCCACGAATTGCGAGCTGTTCGCTTGAACAAATCGAAATTCACCGGTAGTCTTCCGATATGACCTCGCCGGCGGTGGAGATTTTACGACAGCAACTGCGCGACAAGTTCCCGCAAGCGCATGGCGTGCGGGCGGATCCTACGCCTGTCGCGGCGCAGGGGAAGCCCTTTCGGGCCGAGGCCTTTCCACCCGGGGCGATCTCGGAAGTGATTCCCGCGGGCCCGGTGGCCGGGCTGGCCTTGCTGGTCGCCGGGCTTTTGGGCGAGCCCGCGGAAACGAGCCCGCACCCGGATCTGGTGCTGGTGGACGGGGCGGATGCCTTTGACCCCGGGTCCTTCACCGGCATGGCTTGCTCGAAGCTGCTGTGGGTCCGCTGCCGCTCGGCACTGGACATGATCAAGGCGGCGGATTTACTCGTCCATGATGGAAATGTGCCCTTCGTCCTGCTGGATTCCACCGGACTGGCGCGGCGCGAGCTCAACAGCCTGCCGACGGCGGCGTGGTGGCGGCTGAAACAGGCGGTCGAGCGCAGCGGCGGACGACTGGTGGTGATGGCGGCCTTTCCGCTGGTGCCGTGTGCCAGCTTGCGGCTGTCGCTCTCGGCGGGGCTGTCGCTGCGCGACTTCGACAGTCCGCGCTGCGATTTGCTAGATCGCCTGCAGGCCACGCCGGACCAACTGCGCCGCGCCACCTGACCGCCATGTTCGCCGCGCTCCATATCCCGGATTTCCCGGTCGTCGCCGCCTTGCGGACCTGCCCGGCATGGCGGGATTTCCCGTGTGCGATTCTCGACGGGCGGAGCACCCGTGAGCCGCAGGAAAAGCTGCCGCTGCTTTCGATCAATCCCGCCGCGCGGACCGCCGGGATCCATGCCGGCTGGCCGCTCAACCGGGCACTCGTGCGCTGCCCGGATCTGCGGGTGCTGCCGCGGGATCTGGCGGCGGAAAGCCGCTTGCGCGACGAATTGATCTTCCTCGGCGATTCCCTAACGCCCGATGTCGAGATCACCGCAGCGGATACGGTGACGCTGGATCTATCAACCCGGACGACGCCGGATTTTTCCGCAAGGCTGGAGGTGGATCTCTGGCAGGCGCGGGCGCTCACTCCGGATCTCGCCCATCTCGCCGCCCGCCACCCGGCGACGCGGGGGCGGATCATCGCTCCCGCAGATCTCACGCCGCTGCCACTCGCGGTGCTTGGCTCGCTTGGCGGAAACCCGGCACCGCTCGCCCTGTTGGAGCTGTGGGGCCTGCGGACGCTGGGGGATTTCATGAACTTGCCCCGTCAGGCTTTGATCGAGCGACTCGGGCCTGAGGTGGGAAGGTGGCACGATCTTGTACACGGAAAATCCTGCCGCTTGCTGTGCCTGCATCGCCCGCCGGAGGCCTTCGGGCAGTCGTTTGATTTCGAGGATGCCGTCATCTCGCTTGATCCCGTGGTTTTCGCGCTTAAACGGCTGCTGCACACTCTGGCGGGACGCCTGGCAGCGCGGCATCTGGCGGCGAGCTGCCTGGACTTCCGCCTGATCCTGGAATCCGGCGGCGAACTCGCGCGGCGGGTGCGGCTGCCCGAACCCCAGACGGCGGTCGAGGGGATGTTAGCCCCGTTGCAGACCTTGCTGGAATCCGCCCGGCTCGATGCGCCCGTGGCGACCTTGCAGCTGGATGCGGAGACCACTTTCGCCACCGCGGCGCAGCGCGAATGGTTCGGCCGGCACTTGCCGCAGCCGGAGCGCTGGGCGGAGACCCTGGCCAAGTTAGAAGCGCTGCTCGGTCCCGGGCGGGTGGGGATCCCGATGCCGGCGGCGTCGTTCGCGCCGGATGCATTCACGCTTCACCCGGCTGCGGGCGCAGCGGTGGTGATCACAGACAGCTCGCTTCGGCCGGATTGTCCCGTGCCTTTGCAACGGTTCCGGCCCGCTCGCGAAATCGCCGTGGCCTACGAAACGCGGGGGAGCCAGCCATGGCCGCTCGCCGTGCTCAATGGCCCCCATGCCGGCGAGATCACCGACCGCCGCGGCCCCTTTCCCGCATCCGGTTCCTGGTGGGAGCCCGGCGGTGCGTGGCAGCGACTGGAGTGGGACATCCAGCTCGCAAGCCGTCATCTGTTACGACTCGTTTTCCAAACCCCGAACCGCTGGCTACTGGAGGGCATCTACCGATGAAGGCGGGATTCTCGGAGCTGCACGCGCACTCCGCCTTCTCATTTCTGCTAGGCGCGAGCCAGCCGGAAGCGATGATCCGGCGCGCGGCGGAACTCGGCTACGAAGCCATCGCCATCACCGACCGGGCGGGCTTTTACGGCTCGGCCCGCGCCCACCACGCCGCGAAGGAATGCGGGATCCGGGCACTGGTCGGCAGCACGCTCGATCTCCCGGACG
>JAYWDF010000684.1:0-4384 GCA_043779985.1 Akkermansiaceae bacterium
GCCCTCACCGTCAATTCCAAGACCCACAAGTGCGGCGTCTGCAATGCCTTGGAAACCCTGCTCGTCCATCGCGAAATCGCCGCTTCATTCCTGCCGAAAGTCGCCGCCGCGCTGCGGGCGAAAGGCGTCGAGCTCCGGGGTTGCGAGGAAACCCGCACGCATCTCGCAGACATTCTGCCGGCCACCGAGGAGGACTGGAGCACCGAATACCTCGACCTCATCCTCTCGATCAAAATCGTCGGCTCGCTCGAAGAAGCCGTGGCGCACATCAACCAATACGGGTCGCACCACACCGACGTCATCGTCACCACCGATCACGAGGCGGCGGAAACGTTCCTCCGCGCTGTGGATTCCGCCTGCGTTTTCCACAACGTCTCCACCCGCTTCGCCGACGGCGGCGAGTTCGGATTCGGCGCGGAAATCGGCATTTCCACGGACAAGCTCCACGCCCGCGGGCCGATGGGACTGCGGGAACTTACGAGCTATCAATACCGGGTCCGTGGCAACGGACAGGTAAAAGGGGGATAGATTCCAATTCGGCTCTTAGGCCCCGGTTGAGGGCCTCTGCCAGCTTGGTGACGAATCGGGGGCGGGAATCGCGTAGGTTGCTTGCGAATGCTCCGTTTTGCAACCTCTCCGGCTTGCCGGGGTTTACCGCTGCAACGGCCGATCCTATGAAACGCTCCATTCTCATCTTCTCTGCTGCTCTGGGGGCGACCTCGGTCGTCCTTTTCGCGGCGCCGCTCGGTAAAAAGGGCAAAAAGCGCCAGCCGGATCCTGCGGCGGAAGAAGCCGTGGTTCCTGCGGAAAAACCCGCTGTCGCCTCAAGTTCCTGGCACACCTGGACGGCCTCGGGCGGGGAGAAACTTGAGGCTAAATTCAAGGCGCTTGAAAACGGCATCGTCACCGTGGAGCAGCAGGACAAGCGGAACGTGCGCTTCCCGCTCGCGCGTCTGAGTGCCGCGGACCAGCAGTTTGCCGCAGCCTGCAAGAATGCCCAACCTCGGCCACCGATGGCGCAAGAAGTCATCGCCAAAGCCGCCGCCCGGCTCGATGAATCCATCAACGCCGGACTCAAGCAGAGCGGCGTCGCGCCGAATCCTCCTTTGAACGATGCGCAGTGGCTCCGCCGGATCTATCTGGACGCGGTCGGGCGCATTCCCACGGAGCAGGAAGCGCGGCTGTTTTTCGCCGACAACTCATCCCACAAGCGCGCGACCCTGGTCAACACGCTGCTCAACTCGCCAGGCTACACGATGCAGATGTATAACTGGCTCGCCGACATGTTGCGGGTGAAGGATGACTATGGTAAAGGGGTGAAGGCATTCCTCTACGAAGACTGGCTCAAGGACCAGATCGCCATGAACCTGCCATGGGACGTGATGGTGCGGGACATGCTCACCGCGGACGGGAAGCTCAACGAAAACGGCGCTGCCGGCTTCCTCCTGCGCGACGCCCAGATGCCGCTCGACGGGGTTTCGAATTTACTAACAACTTTCCTCGGGGCGAATGTTTCCTGCGCGCAGTGCCATGACCACCCGTTTGCCGATTGGACCCAACGGGATTTCTACAGCATGGCGGCATTCTTCGGTGCGAGCGACGGCTTTCACGAAGATGTCTATCGGAAAACGCGCCGCATTGCCAAGTCCGCGGATATCCCCCAGGCGGGAAAAGGACTGGTGACGCAGTTGCTCGCCGCGAATGCCTATAATCTGGTAGATCTGCCGACGAATCACCTGAAGTTCCCACCCGATTACAAATACAAGGATGCAAAGCCCGGCGAGGCGGTGACGCCGGAGTTGATCCGCTGGAACGACACCAGCAAGATCAATCCAGCCTACGACTTGAAGGACGCCAAGCCGTCGCAGCTGCGCAATGAATTCGCCACCTGGATGGTGCATCCGGAGAACCCGCGCTTCGCCGCCGCGATTGCGAACCGGATGTGGAAAAAAGTCTTCGGCATCGCAGTGCAGGAACCGGTTTCCGATCTCGACGACCCGTCCGCAGCAAGCAATCCGGAGCTGCTCGCCCACCTTGCGTCCTACATGAAGCAGGCAAAGTACGACCTGCGCGAGTTCCAGCGGATCCTCTTCAACACCGCAGCCTATCAGCGTCAGGCAAGTGAGGCGCCGGAGGATCCCAAGCTCTATCGCTTCCCCGGGCCCACCTTGCGACGGATGAGCGCCGAGCAAGCGTGGGACTCCATCGTGACACTCACCAGCGGTGACGAGGCCGACCACATTCTCCTCCGCCGCGGCGATGACCTGCAGAAGACGGTAGTGCCTAACGATCAAATCAACGTGGAGACGGTCAATCGGATGATCGCGGAAATGAAAGCCACGGGCACCCCAATGGGAGGCGGCGGCGGGGGAAAAAAGGGCGGCGGTAAAATCAATCCCAGAGCTCTCGCCAGTTTCTATGAAGGCGGGACCCCGAAGTTCCGCTTCGGCATGGTGCTGGCGCGGGCGAGTGAATTGCCGCAGCCCGCGCCGGAGAATCATTTCCTCCGCCTTTTCGGGCAGAGCGACCGCCTGGTTTCCGACACGAATACCACCGATGGCAGCGTGCCCCAGATGCTTCAGCTCATGAATGGTCCGGTGCAGGAAATGATCACCCGCGGCTCGACGGCTCTTGCCTCGGCGGTGAAGTCGGTCTCACCCGGCGAGAAAGTCGCCTCACTCTATCTAAGTTTTCTCAGCCGCCAGCCGACGCCGGATGAAACTGCCAAAGCAAGCGCCGCGCTGACTCAAGGCTTGGGTGTCCCGGATCTCGCCTGGGTGCTTCTGAACTCGCGCGAATTCCTCTTCATTCCCTGATCACGGCCCATTCAATCACCATCAAGATCCGCCATGAAATCCGACTTTACCCGCATGACTGAGGTTACCCGGCGCTCCTTCGTCGAGCGCATGGCGCAAGCCGCCTTCGGGATCAGCCTGCTCCCGTTTCTACCCAGTGAAAGCCTCTTCGCGGCGGACGCCTCCAGCTCCGCGCCTGCGGGTGCGAAGCCGCCCGGGTTCGGCAAGGCGAAGGCGGTGATCATGCTCCAGCTCTCCGGCGGCCTCAGCCAGATTGATAGTTTCGATCCCAAGACTGGTGCTTCCAAGGGCCCTGGCGACGCGGTCGGCACCAAGGCTGGCTATCAGATTTCCTCGTTCCTCCCCGAGACGGCGAAGATCGCTGACAAGATCACGGTGATTCGCAGCATGACCGCCAAGGTCGGAGTCCACGAGCCGGCGCGCTATCTCATGCGCACCGGATTTGAAAAGCGCGGCACCATCGTCCACCCCACGCTCGGTGCCTGGGCGCAACACTATCTCGGCCCAAGTCACCAAACCCTGCCAAGCAGCGTCTGCATCAACCGTCCGTCTAACCACGGGAACGGCTTCTTCCCCGCCACCATGAGCCCGCTGCCCATTCTCGATCCCGCCGAGGGCCTGAAGAACGCCACCTTCACCAGCGATCCCGCGACGATGGACAAGCGCCTCGCGTTTCTCCACGACATCGACCGGAAATTCACCACCCAGGTGAAGGACAGCGGAGTGGCCGCATACAATGATTTTTATGAAAGCACCCTGCGTCTCATGAAGGGCAAGGATCTGGAGTGCTTCGACCTTACCAAAGAATCCGCCGACCTCCGCGCGAAGTATGGGAAGAACCGCTTTGGCCAAGGCTGCCTGCTCGCGCGCCGCCTCATTGAAGGAGGGGTCCGCTATGTGGAAGTGGAAAGCGGTGGCTGGGACATGCACAAGGATCTTCAAGGCGGCATGGAGGACCGCGGCACCGAGTTCGACACCGCCTTCGCCGCGCTCATCAACGATCTCGATTCACGCGGCCTGTTGGAGAGCACGATGGTGGTCGTGGCCACCGAGTTCGGTCGCAAGCCGGACTTCGACGGCAGCGGCCGCGGGCACCATCCGCTGGTGTTCTCGTGCGTGCTCGCCGGCGGAGGCGCGAAGCGCGGCTTCGTCCACGGCGCGAGCGATGCCGCCGGGGGGCACGTGGAAAGCGACCCCGTCACCGTCGGCGACCTGCACGCCACCGTCGCCCAAGCTTGTGGCCTGCCGATTGAGCAAAGCGTCATCAGCCCCAGCGGTCGTCCGTTTACCGTCGGTAACAAAGGCAAGCCGGTGAGCGGGGTGTTTGCGTGAGCTCGGAGTGGTCCCCGATGGCTAACAAATATTTCTAAATATTAGAACTCAGAAAAGCTTTCTACGAGGACTGCCCGTTTTAGGTTGCTAACAAAATCTGCTGAGATATACCGCAAACGAGGAATGTGATTACCAGTAGGTCACAAGGTCAAATATTATGGCTCAGACGCATATCGAATATCTTGAATCGATTGTTCAAGTTTCTGAATCTGATGCTGTAAAGTTTCAATTTGTTT
>JAYWDF010000685.1:0-4380 GCA_043779985.1 Akkermansiaceae bacterium
TCCCACCACGGCACCTTCGCCCACCACCACACCGGGTCCTACAAAGGCATCCGCACAGATCCAAGCCTCGTCTCCAATCGTGATCGGCAGCTTGAGCAAGGTCATCGCGGGATCGCGGAAGTCGTGGCTGCCGGCGCAGAGGTGGGCCCGTTGCGAAACCGTCACCTTGCTGCCGATCTCCACCGGACCGAGATTGTAGATCAACGCGTCGAACCCGACCGACGACCAATCTCCGATCTGCAAGTTCCATGGAATGAAAATCCTAACGGAAGGAAGAATGTGGACATTCTTTCCGATCCTGGCTCCGAACAGGCGGAGCAGGAAACGACGCCAGCCCCATAACAGGCGGGGACTGAAGCGGAACAACGGAGCGCAAGCCGCCCACAGCACGCGTCCGGCCACTTCGCCGCGGGTCCACTTGCGGTTGTCCCGGTTGCGACCGATGTCGAGTTCCGTGGAGTTAGAAGGACCAAATGCCATTGGCAAAAAAATGATAAAGGGCTGCCATTCGCTCACGGCGCTGGCAACCCTTGTCCCACCGGCTGAGCGGATCAGGCTTGGTTTCGAAGGCGACCGCCCAGCTCCGCTCCGGCTGACAAGACCGGAACACCGCCAGCGAACGAGGCGCGTGGAACCAGTTGGTGACTAGAACCACCCGCCTGACATGCAGTTCGTTCAAAATCCTTTGGGTGAAGCGTGCATTCTCAATCGTGGACGATGCAAGCTCCTCATGCACGATCCGGCTATTAGGAACCCCGTGATCCTGTAGAAACCGGACAATTATTCCGCCATCTCCCGTCACCACCAAGGGCGCTTGCGGAAAGGCAGTCGCGAGTTGAAGGCATTTGCGGCCACGGGCCTCGTCACCACCGCCCAGTGCCAGGATCGCATCCGGTGTCCACGGCAGCGCTTCCGGTTTGGGGTCTGGCCAAGGTGACCAAAGGACCCACGCAAAAACCGCGATCAGGAGAGTGCCGAGCACTATTCCCAATCGCACTAACCACGGCCTGTGCTTCTTGGAAGCCCGCTTCATGAAATCACCGCGCAAAACTTGTGGTATAAAAGCGCGAGAACTCTCAGAGATGAAGCCGCAACGCGTTGACTCAGGATTTCTGAAATGTGAGGACCATTGATTTCCCTAAGACGGGAATCCGCCCGACTCTCTTCAGGGCCACACGACGCAATCCCTGTTCCTCGAACAACTGGGTCAACGTCTTGACCGACCAAAACTTGATGTGCCCGTGATCCCAAAGCGCGGTAAAATGGGTATCCATGGCCCCTACCAGCGCCATTACGAGATTCTTTAAATAACTGTGGTAGGGAGTGCTGATCACTGCCATTCCTCCCGGCTCTAGCAAATCCGCGACGCAGCGCGCATACTTCTTCGGATAGTAAACGTGTTCGACCACTTCGAGAGAAACCAGCAACGGAAAGGTGCCGTAGCGCTCACTCAATGAATCGTACGCATTTCCTACCTCAAGAGGCAATGACGGATCCGCCTGTCTCGCCTGCTGGATTCCCTGTTCGGAGGGATCGACCCCTTCCACTTGATAACCGCGGTGCTTGAGGTGGCGGGCAAATGCGCCGTTGCCACAACCTAACTCGAAAATCCGCTTTTCCGGCCGCGCTTCAATCATCTGGCAAACCGGCTCCCAAAGATAGGCATGGGTATGGGTCGCGGATGCATCGTCGTATTGATAGTCTATGGTCGATTCGTCAGTCATTTATTTTTGTTGCTTCGTACTCCGATGACCTTGGCCGGATCTCCTCCCACCACCGTCCCCTCCTGCACATCCTTCACCACCACTGCGCGAGCTGCGATCACTAAGTTTGGAAAATCAAACCAGTCGGAGACTAATATGCCAAAAATCAAGACAACATCCCAAGTTTTTTAACAAACCTACCAAGCAGTCTCATCATCAGTAACCGCAGAAATGAATCCCTAAAATGCATCTTGTTTAAAAGCAATACGTCACCATGCGTCCGGAACGCCATTTGTATTGGAACAAATCCGGCCTGTTCGAGTTTGGCCATGCATTTTTCGTAAGGTCTCCCAACACGGAATCTCGGCATGAAATCATGAAACTCCACTGTGATCTGCTTTACTTTTTGCAAAGTCTGAATGGGTTCACTCATAAGCAGCTCGAATTCGGCTCCCTCCACGTCGAGTTTTAGTAAATCAATCTCCTCAAGCTTCATGAGTCGCATGAAGCTCGTCAGCGAAATAGTTCTAATGCGTGTGCCATTTCCCAAATTACCCTCGGCAACACTTGCGAGCCCCCCGGACTCTGGATTCTCCTGAAATACAAATACTGCCTCGCCATCATGAGCTGAAACAGCACCGTGGTAGACAGTCTGAACACCGTGAATATCGATGGCAGAAGCCAATACCGGATTCGCCTCGATTAAATAGCACTTACATCCGTAAGTAGTAAGGATGGAGGCACTAAACTCACCTCGATGAGCGCCGCAATCCACGACAACTGAACTACTGTCAAGGTGAGAACCAATAAACGTATGTCCACGAACCACTCTCAAATCAAATATTTTCATTTGTGTAAGACTTTTTTGTAATTAAATAAGCTTGCTTCGACTAGGCATATCAATAACGCACTGACACAGACGCGAACTATCTCGCTTGGCACCGTCAATTAACCACGCACAGTGCATGCGGAACATGAAATCTTTGGTGGCAAAAAACCAGCCGACGGGCGATTCTCGATTATTGGAACGATCCAGCCATGTTCCACAGCAAAAGCAAACTACCCAAAGCGCCATGACAAATGCCAACATCACAACCTTTCAACGACGATTGAAGGTCATTGCGATGCTCTCACCGATGGTCGCGGTCTCCGGCTACCGCTTTCGTCTCCTCGGGTTCTTCTTCTAGGATGTATCCGAGAAGCACCTCCGACCTTTTTGGCTCCGCTCCGCGGCTTGATTGCCGCTGGATCCTCTGCGAAAAACGTTTTATGAAGGTATTTCCATATCCATAAGAATAGCAGTCCAAAAAGGAAAGGATATATAATCAGCAGAGTGATGTCCCGCCCCATATTGAAAGTCAGCACGAGTCCGTTTCCATAAATCAGGAGTCTGACTGGATCCTTCCAACCCAGCAAATCCTGGCGTGCTAGCAACGACACCCAAAGGCTCATCAAGAATGCGGTCGCGATGGGTCCCAAAAAACCTCCGAAGTTAGCGACTCCTTGTCCGATCATGCCAGTGGCGACGGACGCGGCGAGTCCTCCCTCTTTGTTGGATGCTTGGGCCGCACCCATTCCGCGTGCCAGCGCATAGTCAAATCCGATGGTGGGCTTATTCGCCCATATCGAACGGGGAATTGGATTCACCAAATCCGCGAAGTAGCGCTCACCCCAGTTGGGGCGGAAGGTGCCTTTCGCAAAAAATGAATTCATCCACCCCAGTTCTTCGAGCATGTTGAGTCCGTCGTGTTTCGCGTCCTTGCCGGATTGCCCCGAGCCTTCGGAAAACGCATTGGCGATCCCCAAATCAGTTCTATTTGCGATCACAAATGAAAACCAAGCGTTCACGCCAAGAAATGCGATTCCAAGAAAAGCCGCTTTGACTACGAAGTTGGCTTTCACGCGCAGAAGCACCCATGCCAATATCGCCGGTAAAAGAGCCGCCAACATGGTGTTTCTAGTGCGGTCGAAAATGTAGTACGGTGCCGAGAGAAGAAAGAGAATACCAGCCAACATCCTCGTTCGCGGATTCCTGCTAAGCGCGAAAATCACACCAAGTGATGACGTTAGAAGAATTTGAATGTAGCCCGCCAGCGAGAGTAAACCATCAATCCCTTCGCCGATGCGGCCGCGAGCCCACGGCTCCGCCTTTTCACCCGCCAGATAAGGTGCGAACAAACCCAGAACATCACCCTCCACGCGAGCCAGTCCGAATCCCATTACAATCAGCCAAACAATCGCAATTGCCCAGGTAATCTGGTCGATTTGCCGCTGGCTGCTTTTACGATTGAGAGCATTTGTCTTGTATGCGTGGACCGCGAAGCTGCCCATCCGTAGCAGTTTCCGGTTTATCTGGAAATGCACAAACTCCACCATCAGTCCAAACGCCACCACGAACAGAAGCAATTGCCAGCAAGCGATGGTTATGTATGCAGGCCCAATGAGGGAACTGAATTCCTCATAGTCGTTATAAAGCGCATCGCCCACATACCAAACCGCCGCCGTAGCCAGCACGGCGGCCGCCGGCAGCCCCCAAGCGTCTTTGCTGGCGGACAAGGCGCGCCACATCAAATAGGCCAAAGCTGCGGAAGCGAGATACAAGGGCAGTGGAAAATGGCTCATGACGTAAAAGATATACCCCCAGGTGGTGAATTGCTGCGATCAACCAGCGCCCCGG
>JAYWDF010000686.1:0-12018 GCA_043779985.1 Akkermansiaceae bacterium
CGTCCGCACGGCGATCACCAGCGGCTTCACGCCTGGCATGCGGGTCGAAGCAGAGGGCTTTCCCGCTATCGCCATGTTTCGTCCGGTGTTACGCGCGTCACGTGTCACCGTGTTAGAAAACACCCTCCCGCCGTTCCCGAGAGCACTCGACCTTACAGGAAAAAAACTCATTCGGCAACAGGCAGAACTTGTCACTGTCGACGCCGACTTGCTGACACGCCGTGACGGCCCGGACGACGAAGTGGTGCTGCAATGTCGTGCGGACAAATGGTTCTTCGAAGCGCGCCTGCCCAATCGCAAATCATTGCCTGCGGACCTCGCACCGAACGACCACCTGCGACTAGTCGGCATCTGCGAACTGACCAACACCCAACCTCTGGCTGCGGACTCGCTCGCAGACGGCTTCCGCATACAGGCACGCAACGCCTCTGACATCATCGTCCTCCGTCGAGCATCGTGGTGGACCCTGCCACGCCTGTTATGGGTGCTGGGTGCCGTAGCCGCGCTGGCGCTTGTGTCTTTATTGTGGGTCGCACAACTTCGCCGGCACGTCGAGGCGCAGACAAAGATCATCAGCAAACAAATTGAGCAGACTGCCGTAAACGACGAGCGCCAACGTGTTGCAAGAGAACTGCACGACACGATCGAGCAGGAACTCGCCGGCCTCTCCATCCAGCTCAGTAACGCCCGCCAGCGGCTCGCCCGTGCTCCCGATCAGGCGGACAACGCCCTCGATCTCGCCCAACGGATGCTCCGTCACTGCCGTGAAGAAGCTCGCACATCCATCCGCGACCTGCGCAGCGTCGCACTCGACCAGCATGGTCTGGCTGGAGCGCTTGAGGAATTTCTGGAACCGCTCGCCCTCGAATGCGGAGCGAAGTTCATGATGGAGGAACGCGGAAAATCCAGCGGCCCGACCGGCCATGTCGCGCTGCACCTTCTGCGCATCGCCCAAGAAGCAGTTGCCAACGCCGCGCGCCACGCCCGTCCGACGGAGATCCACCTATTGCTCGAACACACCGAAGACGCGTCGATCATGGAAATCCGCGATGATGGTATCGGTTTCAATCCCGATACTCCAGCCCCACGCGGCCACTTCGGTGTTCTCGGAATCCGCGAACGGGCTAACAAACTCCACGCCACCCTCGCCATCGAAAGCGCTCCCGGCTCCGGAACCACGATCCGTATCGTCGTTCCATCACTTCCGCGCGAAACCAACGAAAACCCATGAAACGAAAAATCCGAATTCTCATCGTTGACGATCACGCGATGGTGCGCTTCGCCCTCGCCGAAGCCATTTCCGGCGAACCCGATCTCACCCTCATCGCCGAGGCGGCCAACGGCCAGGAGGCACTCGATCTCTATCGAAAACATCTGCCGGATGTCGTGACCATGGACTTCCAACTCCCCGGCCCAGACGGTGCGGTAACCACTGAGTCCCTGCGCGCCGAGTTTCCGGACGCGCGAATCGTTCTACTGTCGGTCTTCGAAGGTGAGGAAGACATCTGGCGAGCGGTTAGAGCAGGCGCGCTCGGCTATGTTCCCAAGTCCGCCGAAATCTCCGAAGTCCTGCACGGTATCCGCGAGCTTGCCGCCGGACGCGACTATTTCCCATCCGCGATCGCCGCGCGCCTCGCAGCCAGACGGAGGCGAGAGACCCTGTCACCCCGCGAACTCCAGGTCCTGCGGGCCATCGTTGACGGGTGCAGCAACAAGGAAATCGCCACATTGCTGAATCTATCCGAAGCGTCGGTGAAACTCTATATTTCCAACACGCTGGCGAAACTCGGTGTCGCCGACCGCACCCAGGCTGCGATCCAGGCGGTGCGTCGCGGAATCGTGCATCTCGACGGCTGAGCCGTCCGAACGATCCCTCACTTTTCGCCTGAAGTTATCCGTCCGCTGGAGTGCAACACCTGGCCGCTCTTCAGCAATTCCGCGCGCAATGATTCGTAAGGCAGGTCCTGCACCGCCACCCCGGCATCGATCGACATCACGGCAGCCGTGGCTGCTGATTCGCCGAGAATCATAAAAACCGGTTCCATACGGATCGATCCGAACGCGATGTGGCTGGATGAAACGCACACGGGAACGAGCAGGTTGTCCGCCTGTCCGCGTTTCGGAATGATCGATCCGTAGGCGATTTCATACGGTCCCGGCGTATGCGCGCCGATGTCGCCTTCGTTCTGCACATTCCCCTCCGGCGTCACGTATCTCCGCACGTTGTGGGAATCGATCGTATAGCTGCCCATGCCGACCGAGTCCGGCGTCGCGCGCTTCCCGAGCAGGTTCGGTTCGGTCATCACGTAGTTCCCGATCATCCGGCGGGCCTCGCGGATGTAGAGCTGATGGGACCAGTTGCCGTTGTCGGTGAACTCATCCTTCGGCAGCCCCCAGGCCTGCATTTTCTTCTGCACGTCCTTCGGCACCCGTGGATCGTTGGCGGTGAAATAGAGCAGCCCCTTTTGATAGATTTCATGCTCCTTGATGATCTCGCGCCGCCGCTCGTAGGAAGCATCCGGATAGTCCCAGTTCATACCGATGTTGTCGAAGCTGAAGGGCCCGTGGTTGTTGGTATCCGTCTTGTGGTTCGGCACGGGATCGAACTTCGTAAAACTCTCGCTCCATCCCGCGTCGAAGCACCGCAGCAGCAGCTCATACTGTTTGGGATCGTAGCCGTCCGGCTTCGGAAACGGAATCCGATTTTCCGGCTGGTTGGTCAGACACATGCGGAAGCAGTAGGCCTGCACTCGCTTGTCGCCCTCACCGCGTGTGCCCGGACTTCCGCTATCGATCCGTGGCAGCAAGCCGCTCTTCGGCTCGCCCGGAACCACGTAGGCGCTGATCGGCATTCCCAAAATTCCGAAATGATGGCGGTGTTGGAGAATCCCCACCTGGTTGCCGTTCCATACTTCTCCATAAATTTTGTTAGATTCGCGGCCCACATGATACTCCACTCCGGCCGCGGCCATCAAATCGCCCTCGTAGGTGGCGTCGAGGAACATTTTTCCTTCAAAAGTTTTCCCGCTCAGCGTAGTAATGGAAACAATCCGCGCTCCGTCCTTTTTCACGCCTTTTCCGCGATCCAACCATTCGTCGCGAAGCACTGTGATCTGATTCTCCCGGACGAGATCTTCGAAAATCCCCTCGGCCACGTGCGGCTCGAAGATCCACATCGTCCGCTGCGCGCCATCGATGGCCGGCGTCCCCTGCCCCTTGTTGCCGTAATCATCCTTCTTCTGCCACCGCCACGCATCGGACCGGTTGTAGTGCGCCCACACCCGCTGATAGAAATCACGGGACAGGCCGCCGATGACGGATTTGTCTCCGGTGTCCGTGAAGCCAAGACCGCCGCTCGACAGTCCGCCCAGATGATTGTCCGGGCTGACGATGACCACCGAC
Organism: Akkermansiaceae bacterium; assembly: GCA_043779985.1. GTDB lineage: Bacteria > Verrucomicrobiota > Verrucomicrobiia > Verrucomicrobiales > Akkermansiaceae > Luteolibacter. Next base: position 3,403 of record JAYWDF010000686.1, read on the forward strand.
TTGCCGAGCTTTTTTGCCTGAACCGCTGCGGTGACGGCCGCGCTCGTGCCGCCATAAATCACGACATCGTATTGAACGGCATGGGCCTCAAGTCCGAGAAATGAGGCTAGTAGAAGGAGAAGACGCATGAGGGGATTCAGAAGTTTACAGCAGTCTCAATGCGAGACGTCGACCGGCTCATACGGCCTGTTCAAGGCGCGGCTTTCACTTCCGGCGGTTTCGGCCGGGTGGTCAGTTCGAAATCATCGCTGCGGAACGGTGTCACCGGAAGCCCGTCCTTGGTCAGGAGATTGCACACCGGGTTGTCTGCCCAGGCGTAGCGCACCGCGACGGGCTCCGACACTTTTTCGCTCCAGACTTCCAGCGTGTCGTCGCCCGCAATTTTCGCCTGTGCCCACTGCCAGACCTTGTCGGTGCCGCAGATCGCGAAGCCACGGACCTCCGCGACATCCTTTGTCCTCAGGACTCCTCCGTAACAATCCAGCGTCACTGCGATCCTGTTTCCTGTGATGGAAGAGGATTTGAACTCGGGGCTGCGATAGGGAATTTTCATTCCGTAGTCCTTTGCCAGAGCCCAGCGCACCAGCCGGGCGGCGACATCCAGCTTGTTCTTCGGATGAATGTCATTGGCTTCTCCCAGATCGGTGATGACCGCCTGACCTGTGTTAGGCAGTGAGAGGGTTTTCGTCTGCGCCTCTCTCAGTTCCGCCCACATGGCGTCTCCGGCTTCCGGTACCTCATCACGGTAATCCGCAAGCTGCACCCAATAGAATGGAAAGTCGCCCTGTTGCCACTCGGCCCGCCAGCGCTCGATCATGAAAGGAAAAAGTCTCGCATATTCCCAAGCGCGGGTGGAATTCGACTCTCCCTGATACCAAATCACCCCTTTTACACCGTAACCGATCGTGGGATTCACCACGCCGTTGAAAATATTGCCCGGCCGCGAGTGACCGGTGAGTAATGCTTGTGGCGAATCCGGTGCCCGCGGTGCGGCCTTCCCCTCCCCCTGTGCCGCGGCGGTTTCTTTTTGCCACGCCTCCATCGCCGCGTGATAGTCACTCTGCGCAGTGGCTGACGTGATCTGCTCCTCACGCATTTTCCATCCTTCCATCGTATCGTGGAACCGCGGATCATTCTGCAAACTCTCCCGACGCACCCACGCTTCGGCAGCGGAGCCGCTCCAGGCGTTGTTAATCAGGCCGACGGGCACGCCAAGAATCTGATGGAGATAACGGCCGTAGAAAAATCCGATCGCGCTAAAATCCTTGCAGCTCTCCGGAGTGCAGAGGTCCCATTTCCCTTTGAAATCAGTCTGCAAATCCTGGGTTCCGACCTCCGGCACGTGAATGAACCGCATTCCGGGAATGCTCCCCGTCATCGACTCAAGATCGCCCTTCCAGTCATCCTTCAGATTGAACCGCATGTTTGACTGACCGGAACACATCCAGACCTCGCCGATCAGAATATCCTTCAGCACCCGCTCGGTCGTGCCTTTGATGGTCATCGTCCGCGGAGCGGCATTGGCGGACATGGAGTCCAGCTTCACCTCCCATCGGCCGTCGTTGTCAGCCTCCGCCGTTTTGACCTGATCTACGAAAAATACCGTAACGCTGGTGCCGGGCGTGTCCCATCCCCAGACAGGATCCTCCTGCTTCTGCTGCAGGACCATCGAATCACCAAAGATGGCTGGCAGCTTCAGTTCGGCATAGGACGAACCCGCCAGAGCGAAAACCGTGGCGAGGGAAAATGAAAAGGCATTCATGGTTCTGAGGAATGGATCACAGGCCGGACTTCGCTTGCAAGATTCTCCTGACTGCCCGTCATTTCAAACTCCAGCAAACCACCCCGAATGATTTCAGCGTAGCTGATCTGATATCCTGCAAGCGGCTTTCCATTCAGTTTCACCGACTTGATGTATTTGTTTTCCGGGGACAGCCCGTGGGTCCTGATATCGAAAGATTTCCCGTTCATTTTGATAGAGGCAAATCCAAACGAGGGAACTCCAATGTCAAAAACTCCCGAAGCTGGGTTAACTGGATAGAAACCGAGTGTACTGAAAATATACCAGGCGCTCATCTGTCCGCAATCGTCGTTGCCACAAAGTCCGTCGGGGGCGTTTCGGTATTGGCTTTTTAGGATTCGGGGAATAAGCTCTTGGGCTTTCCATGGAGCATCGGCGTAGTTGTAAAGGTAGGCCACGTGATGGCTGGGCTCGTTCCCATGAACGTATTGCCCAATCATTCCGCTGATGTCGGCCACACTGCCATTCCCTCGGACAGTGGACTCCATGGAAAACAGAGCGTCCAGTTTCGATCTAAATAGGGCCTGCCCACCCGTCAGCTCGATCAGCCCGGCAATGTCATGCTGAACATGCCAAAAATACTGCCAAGCGTTTCCTTCGGTGTAGTGCCCGACTTTTCCACCTCCCGTCGAGAATTCCAACGGGTCGAACGGCTCCAACCAGGTGCCATCGCTATTCTTCGGCCTCATTAGTCCACTTGATGGATCGTAAAGATTCTTGTAAAAATTGGCGCGTTTGCTGAAGAAAAGATAATCATCCTCTTTGCCCAAAGACTTCGCCATTTGGGCGGCGCACCAGTCGTCCGTGGTCGATTCCAGCGTGCGCGAAACGGATTCAGACTTCACCAGATCGGCGGGGAGATAGCCGTATTTGTCATAGATCGACCAATCGTATTTCTCCCAACTGTTCCTGGTCAGAGTTTGCTTGACGGCCGCATAGGCCTTTTCCGCCTTGTCTTGGCCGAGAATGCCCTTGAAATAAGCGTCCGCGACAATAGCCACCGAATGGTTTCCGATCATGCAGAAATTGTCCTGCCCCCAGAGTGTCCAGATCGGCAGCATTCCCGTCACGTCGAAATGAGCCAGCATCGAGTCCACCATTTCTCCGTCCTTTCCCGGAGCGAGAATCGTGTAGAGCGGATGAGCCGCCCGATAGGTATCCCAAATCGAAAAAGTCGAGAAATACGATTTGGTGGAAGACTGGTGGATCTTGTCATCCGGCCCGCGGTAGCGGCCATCGACATCCGCGATGTTATTCGGCTGTACGAACAGATGATACATCGAGGTGTAGAAATTGAACTTCTGTTCGTCGTCACCTACGATGACCACCTTCGAAAGGCAGTCGTTCCATTTCTGCCGTGCTGCGGTTCGGACCTTTTCAAATCCAACTTTTTCACACTCCTTCAGGTTCAGTTTCGCCCCTTCGACACTCACCGTGGAAATCGCCACCCTTGCCTCGATCACCTCACCGGCGACGGTATCAAATGAAAGCGACAGCCTCCGCTTGGTAGTGCCGTCCAGAAATTTGGACCTACCGACGGGCTTGCTCAATTCGATCACGAAGAACAATTTCTTCTCCACCCATTGCTTGGAACACGCATAGCCACTGATGGTTCTGCTGTTTTCCTGAGTCACCTGAGATTCCAGCACGTGGGTCTCGAGCAACTTTTGCTCGGCCACCAGACCGCTTTGAATATCGAGCAAGATGTTTGATTTGCCGCCCTTCAAAAAGGTGTAACGATGGACTCCGCAATGTTCCGTCGCAGCAAGTTGCACACGAACGCCTTCCTCCGGAAGCGCTACCGCATAGTAACCGGGCTCCGCCTTTTCGCTCATTTTGTCCATGATCACCCGATATTCCAATCGCTCTGTATCGCCAGAAAAGGGCAACATTAGGACATCCCCGAGGTCCATCCAACCCGTCCCGCTCAGATGCGTGTGGGCGAAGCCAATGAGCGTGCTATCATTGAAGTGATATCCGGAGCTGTACTCCCAGCCGCAGTTATTGGATTCCGGGCTCAATTGCACCATCCCCATCGGGGTGGTCGCTCCGGGAAATGTGTGCCCGGTGCCGGATGTCCCGACAAACGGATTCACATATCGAGTCAGATCCGTTTTGTCTTCGGACCGGCATTCCAGTTGTCCGGCCACCAGCAGCACGAAGGCAATCATGCACGCCTTGGAGATTATTTTCAATTGGTTCACTTTGTCTGGAAATTGCAGGTTGTTCGAGTGCAGAAGGTCGACGGTTTTAGCAAACGCGGTTGTCCCTGATCGTCTGTTGGAACCAACGAAAACTTTCCTTGGGCGTCCGCTTTTGTGTTTTGAAGTCCACATGTGTCAATCCGAAGCGGCGGGTGTAGCCCCATGGCCACTCGAAATTATCCATCAGGCTCCAGTGGAAGTACCCGACCAACGGATAGCCTTCCGAAATCACACGGTGTGCATTGTTCAGGTAAGAACGCAGGAACAAAATGCGGGTCAAATCCACAACCTCGCCGTTCTCCGTAACTTCGTCCTCGGTAGCGCAACCATTCTCCGTGATGCAGATCGGCAGATCCCTTTTGCCCAGAGCCTCGCTGATCATCCTCACGCCCCAATACAGCGACTCAGGCAGATAGTTCAGCCACGGCATGTGGATTTTAGGATAATCCTTGGGGAAGGGCAGCACTTCGTAGCCATCGGCGTTGCCAGCGGCCCGGACATAGTAACCGGTATAGTTGTTATATCCCAGTAGATCAAGCGGCTGGCAGATGGTCTCCATATCTCCGTCCTGAACGATCGGCGCGTCGGCACCAAGTCTCTCGATCGTTCGAGGACTGTATTTTCCCGTCAGCGCGGGTAACAGAACTGTCCCGTTGTGCTCTTCGGTAACAAACGCTCTTTTAACAGCCTCAATATTTTCCTTTGTCTCAACGACCGGGATGTAGGAGTCAAAATTGACCACCAGAGAAACCTCACACGGCTTGGGAGACGCCGCACGGATAGCTTGACAGCCCATGCCGTGTGCCAAAAGCGCATGGTGAACCGTCTGCAGGATTTCCTGACGGCTCTTGACGATGAGACCCGGCGCATGTTCGGGAACTTCGCTCACGGAGTAACTCTTGTAGGTGAAACAGAAGATCTCATTGAGCGTCATCCAGTGGGTGATCCGATCGCCCAGGCGTCCTACCGCGACCGAACAATAATCCGCGAAGTCCTTTGCGATCTCCCGGCTGCGCCAGGATCCGTAGCGGTCCTCCAGGGCCTGCGGAGTGTCCCAGTGGAACAACGTCGCGTGAGGGGTGATACCGTTTTTCAGAAGGGCGTCGGTTAGGCGCTGATAGAAGTCAATCCCTTTTTCATTCACCGCGCCGCGGCCATCAGGAATGACGCGTGACCACGAGATGCCGAAGCGGTAGTGCTTCACTCCCAGTTCGGCCATGAGCTTCACATCCTCTTCAAAGCGGTGATAGTGATCGCATGCCACGTCACCGGTATCACCGTTTTGAGTATGACCCGGAGCATGGCTGAAGGTATCCCACACACTCGGCTTGCGGCCATCCTCGGCGGCCGCCCCTTCGATCTGATAGGCCGCCGTTGCCACGCCCCACCGAAAGTCCTTGGGGAATCCTCCGACCCTCGAAGGACTCAGTGGAGTGCCGGATTGCGCAGTGGCAGCCGTTTCACCAGCAGCCCGTGCAGCCAACAAGGTTCCCGCGGCACTGGCAGTTAAGGCAACGAAGGAGCGCCGACTACACGCTGGCAGGTCTGTGTTGGACATTGGATTTCGATTCATCGGATATATTTGAGAGAGTGATGGGACCTACTCATGACAAGGGAGATGAGGTGGTTTGTTTGACTGCTGAGATTCGGTGATTTGACTGATTGAGGTTTGCGGGGCTGAGGCTCCTCCGAGCCCCAGCCCCGCTATCCCGGAGAAAACCCAATAACTCCGGAAATCATTCACCTGTCTCGACGCCGACGGAGCAAGGAGAGCATGCCAAGACCACCCACGAGCATCGCTACGTCAGGCTCCGGGACGACGGTGAAATTGAGTTGACTTCCTACAATGGAGAAGGTCCCTGCATTGTCCCCCCCAAGATTCGTGTAGCTAAAATCAGAGAATGCAAATGTCGTTAGATTGACATCTGTCCAATCGACCAACTTGAACGTGCCCATCTCCGTGCTGCCAAGGAAGTCGAAGCGGTAATAATTTCCGCCCCCCTTGATGAAGTCACTACCAGTCCCGGTGATGTCCAGCAGATCGGAGGTATTGGTCAGGCCCAGCTCGAATTGCCAGTCGGTGGCGCTTCCTGCCGTCGCAGCGCCATTCCAGGTCACGTCGTTGTTTACAGTCAGCGTGCCGATGCTATTTCCGGGTGCCAAGATTCCATTGATCGTAGCCGCCCCGCCGACGAGGCCACTGCCACCCAGAGTCGCTCCCGCGTCCACTGACACGCTACCCGTCGCGGTCGAGAAGTTGCCGTTTATGACCAATTTGCCGGTGGTGACAGTCGTGGTGCCGGTGTAGTTACCAGCCCCAGAGAGCGTCCAAGTGCCCGTGCCGGTCTTGGTCAGGCTGGTGGCCGACGCGCTGTTCACGATGGCACCGGCAATCTCGCCCGTGCCTGCAGTGGAGCCGGCGAGGGCGAGGGTTTTGAGGCCGCTGCCGGTGGCGGTGAAGTCGCTGGTGAACTTCAACAGGCCAGTGCCCGACTGATCGAGGGTGCCGCCGCCGGTGGTGCCGGCGAGGTTGATGACGCGGTCGGTGGTCTCACCGGTGCCGACAACCTTCAGGGTGCCGGCGGTGGTGGTGGTGCCGAGGGCGATGGTGCCATTGGCGATGGTGATTGGGCGACCGAGCGTGCTCGTGGTGGTGGGGGTGGCGATGTTGTTTAGTGTGACGACGCTGAGCGTGCCGTTTTGGATGGCGGTGGCTGCCGTGTAATTGTTGCCGCTGCCAGTCAGGGTCAGGGTGCCCGTTCCGACTTTTGTTAGACCGATCGCACCGCTGCTTTGGGTGATCGTGCCATCAAACGTGCTGGTGGCGTTGTTGTCCCCTGCGACCAAGGTCTCGTTATTGCTGAAAGGAGTTACGATTCTTCCACTGCCGTACAGGCCGTTTATCCGCACGGTCTGGTTGCTCGCGCCGCTCAGACCCAAGGTGCCGTTCACGTAAACATCGCCGGTGCGGCTGCCGCTCGCGAAGTTGGGCAGGGCGTTGGGATTAGAGGCGATCAGAGTGCCGTTGATGATCGTATTTCCGGTGTAGGTGGTCGCGGCGCTAATGGCGACGCCTGCCTGGGTGCTAGAAAGCGTGCCTGTGTCATAAATCGTGATGCCGCCACTACCGGCGATGCCACCTGAGAAGGAGAGAGTTTTGGAATTGGACGTCCCCATTGTCCCAATTACGCCTTCAGCCGTTCCGAAATCGATGGGCTTGCTGATGGTAAGGACGTTGCCGTTTCCACCTAGTGTAAGATCCGCATAGATCGCACCGCTGGTGACCGTCAACGCCCCGGTTCCGGCTAGGACCGTAGCGCTGGCTGCGGCGTTGTTCAAGAAGAGCGAGTTGACAGTGGTGGCGCCGTTGGCGGTGACCGGGGTCGCGCCATTCAGCTTGACGTTGTTGGTGGATGCCGCCGCAGGGACGTTAGTGTCATACTCCCCGGAGGTCAGCGGGCGAATGCCGTTTGCGTCATAGGTCACAAAACTGCTGGGAACTCCGCCGGCTGTAGTCGCACCGACCGCCCAAGGAATGATGCTGATGTTCTGGGTGCCCGCCACGCCGCCGCCACCGACCAAGGTCGGAGCCGTTCCGGTAAAAACGATATTCGAAGTCCCGGCCGTGTTGCTGACGATGGTATTCGCCCCAAGGTTGGTGCCACGGAAGAAGACGGCACCGTTGTTTGCACGGACCAAGTTGTCGGCGCTCAGGCGTGTGTTGGTAGCATTACCCGAATCGGGGGTTAATGTAACTGTGTTCGCTCCGGCCCCCAAGCCTGGAGCCGACGGAGCATCAACGGTCAGTGCGCCCGTGATCGTGTCGTTGGAATTCGCGGTGGCATTGCCGAGGACATTCAGCGATGCACCCTTCAGGGCCACGCTGGCGGCGCGAGTTTTGCCAGTAACGCCGGCTGTGCTGCTGTCGAAGGTCAGCGAGGTTCCGGCATTGGCGGTGACGCCAGTGGTGGATGCCACGCTACCGTTGACACCGCTGAGAGTGAGGGTGCCGCTGTTCACGGTCGTCGCACCGGTGTAGGTATTGGTCTTGGAAAGATTGAGCGTTCCGGCACCCGCCTTGGTCAGTGCAGCGCCGCTACCGGAGAGAACGCCGTTCAATACCTCCGTGCCTGCAGAGACGTTGGAGACTTGGGTGCCGGACAGGGTGAGGTTCCCGCCATAGCCGAGCGTGCCTGCGCCTGCTTTGACGACATCGAGAATTCCATTCCCGCCGGAAACCGTGCCGCTCAACTGCAGCGTGCCGGCGCTCACCGTGAGGGTCGGGGTGCCCGTGACGGTGACGTTGGGCGTGTAGTTCATCGTGCCTGCGCCCGCCTTGGTGACATCGAAAATTCCGTTTCCGTCTCCGATGGTGGCGCTCAAGGTCAGATCGGTCGCCGCGTTCGTGGAGTCACCGATGGTGAAGGTTCTCGCACCTCCCAAATTGAGGGTCTGCCCGGAGATGGTTGCTCCGTTGGCAGTGTTGGTTGCGTTAAACGTGACGGCTCCGCCCAGGGTCAGTGCTCCGGAGGCTCCGATTGAAACCGTGGCCGAACTTCCCGCCGCGCCACCGCCCAAGGTGAGCGTGCTGCCCAAGGTTCGGGTCAGGCT
>JAYWDF010000687.1:0-12007 GCA_043779985.1 Akkermansiaceae bacterium
TGCCCGGAGTTAGACCGAAGCCGTCGTCTTGCGCATCTCGCGCATCAGGCGGCGGGTCTCGTCCTGCCAGTCGTTCATGACGTGGCGGGAAAGCTGGACGCGGTCCGCCACGGCTTTTTCAAGCTCATGATAGTTCGCGGAAAGCTTCTCGACGATCTCGTGCAGCGCATCCGCCGCCCGGTGGGCGACGGGGTGCTCGCGCATCTCGGCGAGTTGCGTCTGGGCCTTGCGGCGGGCTTCACCCATCTCCGCGAGGAGGATGCGACCGTCCGGCACGCGGCGCAGGCCTTCGACCAGACCGAGCTTGGAGAGCGTCCAGATCGTCCACTTGCTAGGATCCCACTGCCATGGCTTCACGCCGTTGCGGTAGTCGTGTTGGAACTCGTGGTGGTAGTTGTGATAGCCCTCGCCGAAGGTGAAGAAGGCCATGATCGCACTGTCCCGCGCGCTGTGGCTGGTGGAATACGGCTGGCGACCGATCATGTGGCAGAACGAGTTGATGAAAAACGTGCAGTGCTGGGCGACGACGATGCGCGCCACGCCGGCAATGAGAAATCCACCGAGTGCGCCGGTCCATGGGTCCATGCCCATCTTGAGATTCCAGACGTAGCCAAGCACGGACGGAACGATGATGCCGATGATAAACCCGATCCAGTGGACATACTGATGCTGCCACATCACGAACTTGTCTTTCCGCAGGTCAGCGACGTTGTCCATCGGCGGTTCGGGATTGAGTTTGAAAAGCAGCCACCCGATGTGCGCCCAGAAGAAGCCCTTGGAAATGTCATACGGGTCTTCCTCGTGGTCGACATGCTTGTGGTGGAGGCGGTGGTCGGACGCCCAGTTGAGGCAGGAATTCTCGAAGGCGCAGGCTCCGAAGACCAGGGTGAACAGCTTGACGGGTAATTTCGCCTTGAACGACAAGTGCGAAAACAAGCGGTGATAGCCGACGGTGATACTCATCATCGTGGCGGTCACGTAAAAGAAGAACATCGCGAACTGGAACCAGTCGAGTCCGACTTTCACCAGGTAAATAGGAACGCCGATGAGGGCGGTGAGGGCGGTGCCGATAAGGAATGAGCTGGTAATCCAGTTCACCCGATCGAATGGAATGCGGTACATTTAGTGTGTATTTGTAGAAACCTCCTACAGCCGGATGTTTAACCGGACGGTCGGAGCAATTGCGCTCCGATAGCAGTTGGACGGGGCTCAGTAGTCGATTTAAGCCTCCAAAGCAAGCCCCCCTTTTTTCAAATTTACGGCGGGTTCTGTCTTGACAAGGCGGGATCAATCCCGCATTTACCGCCCCCCGAAGAAACTGCGGAACCAAACCATACCAACCAATAATCATCGCATGCGTGGAGTGATCATGAAGAAAGGCGAGCCTGTTGACCGGGCTCTCAAGCGCCTCAAGACGAAACTGGATTCCGAGGGTATCCTCGAGGAAATGCGCCGCCGCCGGGCATTTGAGACCCCTACCGAGCGCAAGCAACGCAAGCTGCGTTCCGCCTCCAAGCGCAATAAGATCCGCTGGCGCTTCTCGAACGCTCCTGCCGTGGATCGTTCCGAATCTGCTGAGTAATTTCCCGGGTTCCGCAACCCAGGTGACAAACAGGTGCCCTTCCCGGCACCTGTTTTTTTGCATCCGGATCCCAGCGGCTGCGGCACCTGTGGGATTTTCGCCTTCTCTTTCCCGCGACTTTCCAACATCAACTCAGCATCCCTTCGCCACCGATGACCGACTCCCCTCACGCCCTCCGCCGGATCTGGTTCGTCAGTTTTGCCGGGCACCGCGCCGTGGCCGACCCTGCAGCAGCAAAAGCAGCGATTTCCCGGGAGCTGCAAACCCTCCAAGGCACAATCACCGGCGAGTTGGTCGGAATCGCCAGCGCGGCCGCAGGCGCGGATTTGCTATTTCTCGATGCCTGCGCGGAGTCCGGGCTGAAAACCGTCGTGCTGCTGCCGTTTCCCAAGGAGCGCTTTGCCGAGGATTTCGACGATCCCCAGGAATGGGCGCATGCCTGCCGCTGCATCGACGCCGCCTGGTGGTGCGAGGTTTCACCCGGTGGCGAGGCCGCGCCGGCCGCCTATCATGTGGTGGCCCGTGAATCCATGGAAATGGCCGACCGCATGCTCTTTCTCTGGGACGGCCAGCCCGCCCGCGGCCTCGGCGGAACGGCCGAAACCGTCAAAGAGGCCCGCGACCGGGAAATCCCCTCCCGCATCATCGACGCCCACTCCCTTCGCGCGACCTGGCTCGGAACCGTGCCAGCCACGGGCAGCAGCGATCCCAATTTCGAGGACCTTCCCGCGGCTACCGAGATCGCCGAACTTTTCCAAATGCTCGATGCCCGCGCGACCAAGGGAGCCCCGCGGTCGCGCTGGTTCGCCGCGGGATCGATGTCGCTGAACCACTTGGCCACCATTTTACAGGCCGTGCTCATCACCTTCGCCTTGGCAGCCGCGGAGGCGGGGGCAATGGTTAAATTGGCAATCGTCTCCGTCGCCGCGCTGCTGCCGTGGTTAGGCGGGCGCCTGCGCTGGCAGGAATGCTGGATCCGTGACCGCGTCCGCGCGGAGCTGTTGCGCTCACTCCTCTACTCACACGAGCCCGCCAGCCCGCTGCGTCCGCCGGGCCTGGAATTGTTCGCCCGCGATGCCGCGTTTCTCCGCACTGCCGCCCTACACTTGGTCGCCCGCCGCCGTGGCTGGGAAGTCGCCCGCGACGATTACTTGCACGAGCGGGTCGACGGCCAGATCGGTTATTTAAAATCCAAAGGCGTCCAAGCCGCCAAGCGCATGGCGATTTTCGGCAAGGTGTTCTGGCTTACCTCCTGGAGCGCCGTCACACTCGGAGCTTACTCGGTCATCAGTGCCTATCTGAAAACGCAGCTGCCGCCACCATGGCCCGTTTCGCTAGGCTTCATCACCGCCGTGCTGCCCGGCATCGCGGCGTGGTGCCTGGCGATGATTTCCGTGTTTGAGTTCAAACGGCGGGCGGCGCTTTACCGCCAGTTAGTCGCCGAGCTGATCCGCCTGCGGCCCAAGGTCGCGGCCGCCAATTGCGCCAGCGCGGTGGCACAAGCGATGAGCCAAATCGAGCGGCTGCTGCTCAACGAACTCTGGGAATGGCAGGGCTCGCGCAAAAAGTGACGCAGCCCGGACGACGATTTTGATTCCCTCTGGTGTGCCCCCCAGCGATGCTCACCGCAATGGTGGAGCGCATATTTCTCGGATGGGACCGGCCGTTTTTAACACGGGCCACGGCTTGGCTGCTAGAACGCCGCGACGAGCTGCCCGGCATGCTCGTCGTCGTGCCCACGGCGCAAAGCGGACGACGCCTGCGGGAATCTCTCGCCGAAGCGGCAGGTGCCCTACTTTCGCCGAAGGTGGTGACCCCGGGATCCTTCCTCAAGGCCGGCGATGACGCGGCCGCGGCGGACTGGATCGAGCAGGTCGCCTGGGTGGAGGTGCTGGAGAATGTCACCGCCTGGTCGGACTACGAGGCGCTGTTTCCCGAACAACCCGGCGAGGGCCAGAACTGGGCGGGCGGTCTGGCGCAGGAAATGGTCAGGCTCCGGCACTCGTTGCAGGAAAACGGCATCCTCCTGTCCACCGCCGCACGGAAACTTCGCGACAGCGTGGAGGCGGAGCGCTGGGAGGCACTCGGCCGCCTGGAAGACCTCGTCGAGCGCAAGCTCCACTCCTGGGGCATGAAAAGCCGCAGCCGCCTGCTCGCCGACGGGGTGAAGATGCCCGCCGGAGTTTCGCGCATCGTGCTGGCCGGCGTAGCGGAAATGCCGCCACTCGTCGAGCGCGCCTGGCTCGCTTGGGATGGCACGGTGACGGCGCTCATCGGCGCGCCGGAGGCCGAAGCCGCCGATTTCTCCCCCATCGGCCGGCCCCTGCCCGCCTGGTCGCAGCGCGCGCTGCCATGGCCGGATGGCTCGATCCAAGTCGTGGCCGACCCGCGGCAACAAGCGGTCGAAGCGTTGCGCGTCATCGGGGAAATGAAAACCCCGTCCGACGAAGTCGCGCTGGGATCCGCCGACGGCGAGGTGGGCGACGAGCTCGCCCGCGCCTTCACCCGCGAGGGCTGGCCGGCCTTTCATCCAGCCGCGGCAGTCGTCACCAGCGGGCTTTCGCGCTGGTTCAAAATCTGGTGCGAGTGGCTGGCCGAGCCGACGCTCGCGACTCTGGCGGATCTCCTGGCCCTTCCCGAAACGCGCATCCTCGTCGGCGGCAAGCGGGCGCAAAAAGCCAAGCGCCTCGCGGAGCTCCGCGACCGCTGGATGGTCGTGCGCACCGAGGATTTACAACGCCGGATCGCCGCGGAGAATTTCCGCAGCGACTGGGACAAGGAATCCGCGGAAGACCTCTGCAAGGCCGCCGAAGCGCTCGAAAGCTGGCGGAGCAGTTTCCTCAGCGAGCATTTCAGCGGGCCGACCGCGCGCCTGCTAGACACCCTCGCCCGCACCGGCCCCACGACCGAGGAGGCGTCTAACGCGATGGCGGACTGGCTCGCCGAAGCAGCCCCCATGATGGACCGGGTGAAACGCGGGCCGGGCTTCTGGATCGAGCTGATGCTCTCCGAAGTGCCATCCCCCGCCCCGCTGCCACCGGAGGGCCGGGTGATCGACGTGCAGGGCTGGTTGGAGCTTTTCCATGAGCCCGGCCGCCACCTTGTGTTGTGCGGGATGAACGACGGCAAGGTCCCCGCGCGCAGCGGTGGCGAGCCATGGCTCAGCGAGGCCAGCCGTGAAATGCTCGGCCTCATCAAGGACTCGGACCGCGCGGCGCGGGATGCGTTTCTCTATCAATCCATGCTCGAATCCCGCCGCGACGGCGGACGGGTGGATGTGATTTGTGGGAAGTCCGGAGCCGGCGGGGAATCCATGCTGCCGTCGCGGCTGTTGTTAGCCGCCAATCGCGACGAACTGCCGCAGCGGGTGACGGCGCTTTTCAAAGAAGTCGAGCCCCCGGAAGCGGGCATGCGCTGGCACGCGGATTGGCAATGGACTCCACGCGTGGTCGCACCGCCGCTGCGCTTGAATGTCACTTCGCTCGGCGATTATCTCGCCTGTCCGTTCCGCTACTATCTGAAGCATGTCGTGAAAATGCAGGGCTCCGAACCCGGCCGTGGCGAGTGGAACGCCCGCGACTTCGGCAATGCGGCGCACGAGGTCTTGGAACGCTGGGGCCGCGACACGGAGGCACGGAACTTTGATAAAGCCGAAGCGATCCACGCCTGGCTCTCCGCGGAGCTCGACCGCGTGGTGGCGGAGTGGTTCGGCAAGCGGATCCCTCTCGCCGTGCGTATCCAGACCGAGGCGCTGCGCCAGCGCTTACTGTGGTTAGCTCGAGTGCAGGCCCAGCTCCGGCTTGATGGCTGGGAGGTCGTCGATGTCGAGCGCAAGGTCGAGCTGCCGGTCGGTGAGGCGCAGATCGTCGCGAAGATCGACCGGATCGATCGCCACCGCGAGACCGGCCGCCTGCGGGTGCTCGACTACAAAACCGGAAAGGTCGACAGCGTGGACAAGGCGCACCGGAAAAAGCTCAACACCTCAAGCGCCCTGCCGGCGCATCTCGGCATGGACTGCCCGGCGGTCTATGCCGGCGAAGACAAGGGGAAATCCGTGAATTTCCAGTGGCTCAATTTACAACTCCCGCTTTACGCCGCCGCCTTGGTGAAGCGCGGGGAACCGTTGCCCGCGCCCTGTTATTTCACCCTCAGCTCCACCGAAGCTGAGGTCGCGATCCATGAATGGGCGGATTTCGAAATGGCCGATCTCGAAGCCGCACAAACCTGCGCCGACTGGGTGGCAGCCCGGATCGCCGCCGCGGTCTTCTGGCCGCCCGCGGAAAAGGTGACCTACGACGACTACGCCGTCCTCGCCGCAGGCCGGGAGTTCGTGGAAATGTTCCCGAGTCGCTAAACGCACCGCTGCGATTTCCCCGTCCTCAAGGCAGTTCGGTGATTGAGAAGATGCCCGGGTCTTCACTCCTCCGGCAAGCTCCATGCAAGTCAGCAAATAGTTAGATAATTGCGTATTGCGGGAAAAACATCCGCTGGATCGCCCAGGCTACCCCGGCGAGCGCAACAATCAGCGAGCCGATGGTTTGCACTTGCGTGGTCCGCTTCTTCAAGGGCCAAAGGATCAGAAACGCGGCTGCCAGCACGGTGACCTGTGCGAGCTCCACGCCGACATTGAATCCTAACAATGGCCCCGTGAGCTGCGCCCGCGACATGCCTTTAACCTTCTCCGCGAGCCCGCTGGCGAAGCCCATTCCGTGAACCAGTCCGAAACAAAACACCAGGATCATGCGCTGCTTGCCGATTTTTCGCGTGAGTAGGTTTTCAATCCCGATCAACGCGATGCTGACGGCGATCAGGACTTCTACGGTTTTCACCGGCAAATGCACCCACCCGAAGATCGCCAGCGCAAGCGCCACCGAATGCGATACGGTGAAAAGCAACGACTGCCCCATCAGGGGCTTCCACTTGGGGACCATCAGGAACAGCCCGAGAATAAACAGAATGTGGTCCAGCCCCTTAGGCAGAACGTGGAAATAGCCCATTTGCACCCAGCCGCCAGTGGCCGGTTGCACCACCGGCGCGGGCTTGCCGGTGTCGGTCTGCTTCAGAAGCATAAGACTCCCGCCCGGCAAGGTGCTCACCACGTTTTCCTCGTCGCCATTTTCGGTGAGGATGATCAGCTCGGTCTCCTGCTCGCCGGACCAGTGCGCGCGGAGCTCGCCGCCACCGGGGATGGCGTCGACCACGATGCGGGTGGTGATCAGCGCGATGTCCCCGGCTTCCGGCGGCAGCTCGAAGGGTTGTTTTTCAAAATCCGGGAACTCCACCCGCCAGGGCACGTTCTTGTCGGCGAAGGTGAGGCGGATGAGCTTTCTCAGGGTGGCTTCCGTCTCCTTACGGATCCGCGCGAATTCCTCCGGCGAGGACTTCATCACCGCCGCCCGGCTCAGCGGCGGCCCGCCTGGAATGTTGCGGGTTTCCGGCAGCATGTAGGCGATGTCCATCTCGCCGAGCAGCCGCCATTGGGCATCGACCTTTAAAAATTCCAGCTCCACGGTCGCCACTTGGTGAGCGTGAACCGGTGGCAGGGAACCTATGAAAAGCAGCAGGCAGGCGAAAAAGCGGGCGAAATTCATGAGGGAAGGAACTTGCCGCTACGCTTACGAGGAAGCGGGGATTTTGGCCACCAAGAACCGCTGAAGCCTGATTTTACAGGGATTTCGATCCAGAAAATTCCAAAAACTCGCCGCTTTACAAGGGTGGAAGCGCCACCCATATTCCCCCGCCCATGACTCTTGCTGTTATCGACTGGCTTTCCATTAGCATCAATCTCCTGCTGGTGATCTTCGTGATCGTCTGCTTTTTGATGACTTTAATCATTCTGATGCAACGTCCGAAGCAGGAAGGCCTCGGCGCAGCGTTCGGCGGCGGCGTGACCGACCAGGTCTTCGGCGCACGCACGACCAACGTTCTGCAACGCGGCACGGTGTATCTGGGTTCGATGTTTTTCATCCTCAGCCTCACGCTTGCGGTCCTCATCGGCCAGAAGAACAAAACGATCACCATGATCACCAAAGCCGAGACCGCCGCCAAGGTGGAGAAGGCGAAGCTGGAGGAGCCGGCCGAACCCGTCATCCCCAAGTCACTTAAGGAAGAGCTCCCGGTCGAGGAGCCCGCTCCGCTTGAGACTCCCGCTCCGGCCGATGTGCCTGCGGATGCACCGAAGGAAACGCCTCCGGCACCTGCTCCTGTGGAGATCGCTCCGCCGGCCCAGGAGGTGCCTCCGACTCCGCCAGTGGCCCCGGCTCCGGCAGACAAATAAGCAGTTCCCTAACGCTACAGCGGCGTGACGGAAACAACTCAAGAAGCTCCCGAGGTCCCGGTATGGGCACGGGAGGAAGCATTCCCAGTCGCCCCGCATGGATGGGGCTGGATCGATGCGAAGGGAAGATCCCACGCTTGCGATTCGCTGGCCTCGCTAACGGCCGCGATCCGCGATGACCGCGATGGCAGTGTGACTTTAGTCTGGGCTCCCGGCCACGGCCGATTGCTCGTTCCGGAGGAACTTGATGGCATGGGAGACGCCTTGCGCAGCGCCCGCGCGCGCTGGACCCGCGATGATCTCGACCAGGCGGCCTATCGGATGCGCTGGTTCGGCTTGGTTCTGGCGGCGTTGAGCGCCTACACGTTTTATAGCGGCTTGATGTTAGCCGGACGCCTGGCGGGCCAGTCCGGCACGAGCGACGATTTCCTGCCCCGCTTGAAATTCGCCGCAGCCGCGGTGCTCGCCTCCACCCAGTGCGGACTGGCCCTGTTGATGTTCGTGATTTTCGCGTTCATCCCATGGTATCAGGCGCGAAAGCGTCGATCCGAGTTAGGGAAATGGACGGAATCCGGCATCGCTGAGGCAGCGCCCACGATCCGCTTCGAGACTTGGCTGGATCGCCAAAAAGCGCCGTTGACCCGCATCCTGCTGGGCCTGATCACCCTGGTCGCGCTGGCGCAGATTTTGAGCAAGGTGAAGACCGAGGGCTGGGGCTCGCTGATGGCACTGCTTCACAATTGGGATGGCACTTCCGCTGCGGGCTTGGTGAAGGATCGCTACGTGCACGGCGAGTGGTGGCGGTTGTTCACCGCGCCGTTTCTTCATGGCAACGTCGTCCATTTTCTCATGAATGCGGCGGCGCTTGCCTATTTGGGAAAACGTCTGGAGGTCTTCGCGCGCTGGCCCCACCTGGCGTTGGTTTTCCTCTTCGCCGCCTGCGTCGGAGGTGAGGCGTCCGCGCGCTTCGTCGCCGCTCCTTCAGTCGGCGCGTCGGGGGGCTTGATGGGCTGGCTCGGATTCTTGTTGGTTTTCGAGACGCTCCACGCCCGCCTGGTCCCGCGCGGGGCCCGGCGCCGGCTCGCCGCCGGGGTGCTGCTCACCGCAGTGATCGGCCTCGTCGGCTACCGCTTTATCGACAACGCGGCCCACGCCGGTGGACTGCTCGCCGGTATGGTCTATGCCGCGATTGTTTTTCCGGCTTCCGCCTCGCCTAACCGCCCGCGAACGAATATCACCGACCGCCTCGCGGGAGGTGCCGCGCTGGCGGTGCTGCTGGCCGCCGCTCTGTTTGCAGCATGCAAGATCGTCGCCTGACTTCAGCTCTCGACGGTCTCCTTTTTCCCGCTGGCGATCGAGCGGTAGACCGCCTCGACCACTAACAAATCCCGCAGTCCTTCCGCGCCGGAGGGCTCGAAGGGCTTGCCCTCGATAATCGCCAGCGAGAAGGCATCCATCTCGGTCACAAAATGGTCGGTCTGAGGAAAGGTGAAAGGAGTCGCCGGATCTGAGGTCCAGCCTGTAAGACCGGTGTATCCGTAGGCGGGCCTCATTCCGAAGCGCCCCTTCGTCCCATAGGCGGTGAAGTCATCGCGGCCGTTGAAGTGATAGGTCGTTAGACAGCTCGCCGTTGCGCCCGAGGGGAACCTCATCGACCACGCGATGGTTTCATCCACCTCGGCGAATTTGACGGGGTCGGTCTTGGTTTCGAGAGCGACGACTTCCACCGGTTCCTCGCCGGTTAGGTAGCGGCAGGCCTGGAGCGCATAGACGCCGACGTCCATCATCGCCCCACCCCCCGCAAGCTTCTTGCGGAGGCGCCATTGCGTCGGATCGCCGATGGCGAAGCCGAAGCCGGCATCCACGTGCTGGATCGGACCAAAGACTTTTTCCCGAGCGAACCGCATGGCTTCCCGATGATGCAACTCGCGTTGACAACGGTAGCCGATCCCGAGCTGGCGCTTCGCCGCCTCGCAGGCGGCGATCATTTCCCGGCATTCCTTGGCGCTGTTCGCCATCGGTTTCTCACAGAACACATGCTTGCCCGCCTTGGCTGCGCGCAGGGTGAATTCGTGGTGCATGCCATTGGGTAGAACAATGTAAACGACGTCGATTGATGGATCGTCGATGATGCGATCAAAGGTCTCGTAGGTGTAGACCTTGTCCTCGGCGAGACCGTATTTCTCCCGCCACTGACCGCCCTTTTCCGGGCTGCCGGTGACCACTGCAACGAGCTTACCATGGCGTGACTTTTCCAACGCCGGAGCGATTTGATGGGTGCTCAGCGAGCCCAGGCCGACGAGCGCCCAGCCAAGCTTTCTCGTGACCGGCGGGGGGACGTCCGCGTGCGCGGCCAGCGTGGCAAGCGAGGCTCCGACGGCGGTTTTGATAAATGGGCGGCGGGTCGTTTTCATGAGGCTAAATGAGGCGGTAGGTTCCATCCTCCGGCTTTTCCAACCTGGAGGATGATTGCAGGAATCTGGTGATTTCCGGCACTCCCGACAAGCATCGATTAAATCGCGCCGCATTGAACAACCAATTCGCCGCAGACCGTAGCGCTGCGTGCTTTGCGGTTGGCATTCCGGCCCGTCCCGGAGACACTCTCGCGCCGCGCCACCCGCGGTGAACTATCTCTCAAATCCATGTTCCGCACGATCTTCACCGCGCTCGCCCTCTCCGCGTCGCTGCCCGCCGCCACCGAGATTTTCCAGAAATTCGAAGGCGACGGCTTCGACGGCTGGCAATCCGAGGGCAGCGCCTTCGGCCTCGCACCCATAAGCGGGAAATCCGACGAGATGGCCCAGCCCTTCACCAACTATGCCAATGACAGCCTGGCCGCATCCACCCACGGCGGAGATGCCGCCAAGGGAATTCTGACCTCTCCCGAGTTTACCATCCGCGAGCCCTACATCACTTTCCTCATCGCCGGTGGCGATTACCCGGGTAAAACCGCGGCGCAGCTCGTCGTCGATGGCAAGGTGCTGCGTGAAGCGGTCGGAAAACGTTCCCTGCGTTGCCAAGCTGCGCTCTGGGACGTGACTGAGTTGAAGGGCCAAAAGGCGCTGATCCGCCTGCTCGATAACGAGACGGGATTCTACGGCATGATCGGTGTGGACCAGATTATTTTTACCGATTACCCAAATCAGAAATTCCCCGCCACGACCCTTGCGGGCAAGTCGTTCGTCTTGGGGCTGCTACCTACCCCGGTCGTTGCCGGAGCGAATATCCCGCCAGGCAGCACCCTCAAAATCGAGGCCACCTACAAGGACCAGCAAGTCACCTCGCCCACCGCGATCACCTTTGACGACCAAGGCCGCATCTACGTGGCGGAGACCCACCGCATGCGGTTTGGCATCGAGGACGACCGCAACAACCTGTTCTGGTATCTCGACGACCTCGCCGCGAAGAAAACCAGCGACCGCCGCGCGCTTCACGAAAAGTGGAAGAGCAAACTCTCGATCGAGAAGCTCACGGAAAAATCCGAAATCATCCGCCGCCTGGCAGACACCGATGGCGATGGAAAAATCGACGAATCCAAGGTCTTCGCCCAAGGGTTTAACGACGTGCTCGACGGCACCGCCGCCGGGGTCTTTTTCTACCAGGGCAGCCTGTATTTCGCCTGCATTCCGAAAATCTACCTGCTGCGCGACAGCGATGGCGACGGCACCGCGGACGAGCGCAAGGTGGTGGAGGAAGGCTTCGGCGTGCGCGTCTCGTTGTCCGGCCACGACATGAACGGCTTCACCCTCGGCCCGGATGGCCGCATCTACGGCACCATCGGCGATCGTGGCATGAGCCTGATCACCAAGGAGGGCCGGTCCTATGACTATCCCAATGAAGGCGCGGTGTTCCGCTTCGAGCCGGACGGCACGGGATTCGAGCTTTTCCACACCGGCCTGCGCAACCCGAAGGAAATCGCATTCGATGCGTTAGGGAACCCGTTCACCGTGGATAACAACTCCGACCAAGGCGATGCAGCCCGCGTCGTTTACCTCGTCGAGGGAGGTGACTCCGGATGGCAAATGGAGCATCAGGCGATGCACTCGTTCCACCGTCAGATCGGACTCAAGGACCACCCGCCGAGCCGCTGGATGGACGAGAAGATGTGGGAGCTGGAAAATCCATCGCAGCCCGCTTTCATGCTTCCC
>JAYWDF010000688.1:0-4373 GCA_043779985.1 Akkermansiaceae bacterium
CCTGATAGCAACCGGCAAAATCAGACCGGAAGAATTGTCGGAAGCGTTCAAAACCGCAATCGTGCCGGACGTCGGAGAAATCCGTGAGGCGTTCCAACAGGCTCAACTCCCGGTAATGGAATTAGCCAGAAAACTGGCGGTGGCAAAGTCTGGGTCGGTGTGTTAGGCGGCGAGGCGAACTCGGTGATCGTGAAGTTGAACAAAGACCATGGCACCATCCAGTCCAAGGTGATGAAGCGGGTGGTCCTCAAATTCACCCCCGTCCTGCGCATCATGCACGACTCCTCCGCCGTCCGCGGCGTGGAAATCGTCAACCTCCTCGAAGAGGTGGACAAGCTGCCGAAAGCACCCGAAGAGGAAGTCTGACATGGGATATTGGCATTGCTGCCTGTTCTTCATCTTGCGGCAAGCTCACCTCCACCCGCGCGAAGACGCTCGAAACGTAGCCGGTGCGAACGCTTCCTCGACGGTGAACGTCCCACCGGTGTAAAGGGTGGAAGAACTCACGGCGAGAGCTGCGGGAACCCCATACGAAGGCCGGCACAACGGCGGACCAAGAGCTGCCATCCCAGCGGGCGATGCCACGCGGGATAGTCGCCTACGGCAGCGGGTGTGATCGACCGCCACCGCGCGCCCAGCGTTGGACCAAGCAGACTCACTCGAAAAACCGCTTCAAAGTCCGCTGCTCGGCCGGATCAAGCGCATCCCGCCAGACTCGGTCGCCGCCTTTGCCGGTCGCTTCGGTATTGCCGCCCGCGGAGATGCTGGAAGGAGAATGATCCACGTCGTGCTCGCCGTCCTGCAGTTCGAGCAAATCCCCGGGAGTCGCCCGCGATAGGTCCTTGGATTCGAGCCCTGTGAGTTTGCCGATCTCGACGCGATCCTTCTCCGCTCCTAGCACGCCGGGATCGTGACCGGGCCCGCGATCGACTCCGCCTTCACCGGGCTCTTCGCCCGGGTTGTCTCCCTCGCCATCGCCGGCCAGCAACTCCTCGGACCAATCCTCGCCTTGGCCCTTGCCCTTGCCGTCTTTCATCGCTTCAGAATGCTTCTTTAAATTTTCGCGGAGCTGGTCGATCTGCTCGGGCGTGAGGTTGGCTAGGTCCTTCAAATCGAGTTGCTTCATTTGCTCCAGCAGCGCCGGGTTCGGCTTCATCGCGCCGTTTTGCAGTCCTTGCAGCGCCTGGTCGAATTCCTCCATCAACCGGTTCTTTTCCGCCGGATTCATGGCCCCCGCGTTTTTCTCCAGCTCTCCCAGCGCCTTGTCCGCGCGGCCTAACTCCCGCTCGACCCGCTCGGTTTCGGCGCGATGGGATTTTTTTAAGGAATCGGTGGCTTCCAGCGAGGAATGGCTGAACCACTGTTCTTCCTCCTGCGCTTTAAGCTCCTCCAGCTTCTTGCGCGTCTCCTCCAGATACTTTTCATCGACGACTTCTTCCTTCGTCAGCTTGTCCAACTCGGTGTCGAGCTGCTTCCAAGCCTGCGGCTGTTCCGGCGCGCCTTCCGGATGGAGCCCCCGCGCGGTCATCGGGATGAACAGCCCCGCTGCTAACAAAACCAACGCCCCCAGCGGCGGCACCAGCAAGCGCGGCCACTGCCAGGCCAGTCCGGCGTCGATTTTCTCAATCGGAGCCGGCCACGGCGCAACCCCGGCCCGCGCCGCGGACAAGGAATTTCTCAACCGCATTGCCGCCTCGATCCTCACCAGCGATTGCTCCGGCTTTTCAAATCTACGCGCCGCCCACGCCCAGCAGCCGAGGCCTAACACCAACAGCGTCCCGCCGATGGCCGCCGCCAGCACCCACGGCTCCACCTGCGGCACCTCCCGCCTCACGACCAACAACACCACCGCGCCGAGGACCGCGCCGACCAGCAGGGGAGCCGAGAGGGTTTCCAGCCACCAAGCGGAGTTCACCGTGCGGGCCACTCGATTCGCCTTCGCTTGCCAGTGGTCGCGGTTGGAGTTTTCCGGGGCGGATGCCATGGACTGGAGCGTAATCGGTTCCCGCCCGGATGCGATTGGAAAAACCGCAGCCTTCGCGGGGGGGGGGCGCCGCGTTGCCACAGACGGGCGAGAAATCCTGCTGGCCGGTCCATGGCGTGAGACGACGAAGGTGAGCACAGGCTGGATCGATTCGCGGCGGATCATGGCATACCCCGGCTCGGCAGCGCCGATGGTTGCGGATCCCGGTGGTTTCGGCACGCCTTTGGGATCCCAAACCTGCAGGCGAGGTTCATTCGATACCGAAGTGCTTCCGCTTGCGGTAGAGTGTGGCGTTGTCGATGCCGAGAACTGCCGCAGCCTCACGGAGCGATGGCTCCCGGCGGATTACTGCCACCAGGTGCGCCTTTTCGACCTCATCGAGACTGTGGTGACCGCCGATTCGTGGAAATCCGGAGTCGGTGGCGTGTTCGTTAGCTGACAGAGAAACCGGATCGGAAAGATCCTCCGCCTTGATCGTCGGCCCAGTTGCCAGGATAGAGGCCCGCTCGATGACGTTACGCAGTTCACGCAGATTTCCGGGCCAAGAGTGCCGCATCAAGGCGCTGCGACCGCACTCGCTGAATCCATCGATCCTGCGCTTCATCTCACCGCCGTAAAATTCAAGATAGTCCATGGCGAAGCGCTCGAGATCGGCAGGGCGCTGTCGCAGCGGCGGAATCGTCACGATGATGACACTGAGCCGATAGTAAAGATCCTCGCGGAATTTCCCCGCCTCCATGCTGGCCTTGAGATTCCGGTTGGTCGCACAGATGATGCGGACATTCGCCTCGCGGACTTTGTTTTCGCCAACCCGTTCATATTCCCGCTCCTGCAGCAGGCGCAGGAGCTTGGGCTGGATCTCCAGGGGAATCTCGCCGATTTCATCGAGAAACAAAGTCCCGCCATAGGCCTCGTGGATTTTCCCCCAAGTGTCTTTGATCGCACCGGTGAAAGATCCTTTCACATGGCCGAACAGCTCGCTCTCCAACAATTCCTTCGAGAGGCTCGGACAACTCACCGTCTGGAACGGCTTGTCCCGGAGATGACTTCGATCATGAATTTCCCGGGCGATCACGCTCTTGCCGGTGCCACTCTCACCAAGAAGGCAGATCGACGCGGAAGTGGCGGCGCTTCGGAACAGGATATCAAACTGCTTGCAGGTTTGTGCATCCTTGGAGGAAAAGTTCAACGCTGGCGACGAATGTCGGGCCGGGTGCTTGAGTTCAGGGGGCGTTTCCTTCAGTCGCCGGACATCCTCCCGGCTGTTCACGGACTTGTGGACCTTGAGGCATACCGCCCGCAGTTGATCAGGCGTGAAGGGTTTTTCCAGATAGTCAAACGCGCCGAGCTGGGTCGCCAGGACTGCGGTCGCAATGGACCCAAATGCGGTGAAGATCACTACCGGCATCTGCGGCATCAACGCCACGATTTTCTGTAACAGCTCGATTCCCGCTTCATCACCCAGCCGGAGATCGAGGAAAGCGAGATCGAAATGCGTCTCCCTGAGCCTGCGCAAGGCAAGGACTCCGTCTTCCGCTGTTTCGACGTAGTGGCCTTCTGCCTCCAACGCGCGAGACGTTGCGAGGCGGATCGACTTTTCCTCATCAATGATGATAATAATATCCATCCAAGTAGTTGTTTCGAGGTGGAAGGGGGATTGCGGTCATTTTATCGGTTTCAATACCACCGGATATTAAATTAGCGCGAGCGTGGACACCGCTATACCGGCTTTCAGGTAGCCCTTCCTGCAAAGGGCACCGTGCGGTTCTGATTAGTCAATTATACTATCAGTTAATAAGAAGATGGGAATTAGCACTCATCACGAATGGATTACATAAACTCATTTGCATGGTATGGAGTCTGCGAAATTGATCAACCGAAATACCGATGTTAGCCGATTATTTATGTTAGGAAAAATTGAACGGGAAAACCGCCATGAAAATCTCCGCCCCCCTTTTGGCGAGTGTCGCCTTGTCCACACTCATCTTCGCCAGCGAAGCCGTGTCCGAAATCCTCGACAATGAAAGTTTCGGGAACGGTTCCGGCGATGCAAGTGGCAACCCAAGTCTCCGATCGACCGCGTCCCTCACGGTCGCGCCGGTCAACCACCCGCCGATGGCCATCGCGCAAGCGGTGTCAGTGGCCGAGGATGGCAGCGTAGAAATCACGCTCGTTGGCAACGATCCGGATGGCGACAGCCTGACTTTCGCGACAGGCAGCGCGACGCAAGGCACGGTGAGCTTGGTAGGCGCGGTGGCAGCGGACAACCACGGCAAGCAGAAGCAGATGTGGGTGGCGACTTACACGCCTGCGGCAAACTACAACGGTGCCGACAGTTTCAGCTTCACGGTGAACGACGGCACGGCGACTTCCTCGCCCGCAACGGTTT
>JAYWDF010000689.1:0-4368 GCA_043779985.1 Akkermansiaceae bacterium
CGGTCCGGATGGACGGTGAGCGTGGTGTGGGTGCCGCGCTGAGTGAAACCGAGGACCGGATCGCCAGCGACTTCGTCCATGAAGCGGATGCAGCGGCTGCACATGATGCAGCGCTCGTCGTCGAGGCGGATGCGTGGGCCGATATCGACGTTTTTGGGCTTTTTCACCTTCATGTCCACGAAGCGTGAAACGCCGCGGCCGTGTTGGACGGATTGTTCCTGAAGGCGGCATTCGCCAGCCTGGTCGCAGATCGGGCAGTCGAGAGGGTGATTGATTAGGAGAAACTCCATGACGCCCTCGCGGCACTTTTCGACGAGCTCGCCGGTGGTGCGGATGCCCATATTTTCGCCGATGGTGTTGGCGCAGGCGATGACGGGGCGGGGGATCCAGCCGATCGGCTCATAGCCATTCTCATCGCGTTGTGGCTCCTGGCCGGGTGCCGGACGCGGCGGCATGCCCATTTGGACAAGACACATCCGGCAGTTTCCGGGGGAGCTGAGCTTCGGGTGGTAACAATAGTGCGGGACCGTCACTTGCACCTGACGGCAAGCTTCGATCATCCGTGTGCCTTTGGGAAATTGGTGCCAAACGCCGTCAATCTGGACATTGACCAGGCCCTTTTCGGCAGCTTGGTCTTTGGGCAGTTTCATTTCCGCAGTCGCCGAAGGTGTGTCGCTCATGGCTAAATAAGTGAGCCGGATTTTGTACCAGAGCCGTCCGGCGGTGCTCGCGCGGGAATATGTCCAGCTCGGGCGGACCCGGCAAGCGTGCTTTGTGAAAAGTTTCACAAGCGGCGGATCCCCCCGGATTCCTGAAGCGCAGGGCAAGCAGGCGGTATAGTGGCGGCATTTTGACCGCTTGTCCGGCCCAAAACCCGATCCCGCTTTCGCCCAACCGCAGCGGAATCCGGAAATCATCGGACGTTCGAGTCAAGCCCGACAGGCTGCTAGGAGCGCCGCCCGCCAGCCTCGCGGGAGATCAAGTCGTGATTCGCCGCCATTGGTCGCTCGATGACGTCTTCCCGCCGTCCGGGTTCGGAGCCACCAACGACCGCACCACCGCGGATCAAGTGCGGGGATTCGCCGATGGCCAGTCGATCATTTACTGGCTCCATGATGACGGAGTGCTGTCTGCCCGCTGGGTGAAAACCGGGGATAACACCTACGCTGACCAAGGCACCGCGGTGCTGGCTCCCGGCCAAGGCCTGTTCTTTAACAACCGCCACGAGCCGGGCGATGGCCACCGGCTTCTACGGCTCGCGGGATTTTGCCACGGCGGATTCGTTCTTCGTCTGGAAGGGCGACGGCACGATCGGCGGGAATGGCTATCAGACCTATTTCCTCAACAACAACGCGCCGCGGCTGCCCTCGGTGATCAAGTGGGTGAAAGTCGGCGACGCCAGCCTCGCCACGCGGAATGCGGAGCTGCTGCTGCTGGGCAACCGGAGTGTTTTCATCCGTTCGAAAGACGGCTTGACCCCAAGTCCCTGGACTCCTTGATGGGAGAGGTGGCATCGTAGGCGGCTCGAAAAGCCCTACCGGCTCAAGATTGGAGGCGCGTTTTGACGTGAAAAAGCCTGAGATGGGCTTTCGGCATCCTCCTAGGCCATCGATCCAGGAAGTTTTGCGGAGGCGATGAGGAATCCTGCAAAACGTTCAAAATTTTTTTAAAAAATCTCGAAATGGTAAGGTTTTCTTGATTATTAGGTGTTCGCGGATGTTTTCAAGCATGCAATAAATGCGTGAGATCTTCGCACCAGTTTCACCCCTCCCAGCCCATGACCCCTCATTCGAACTTCATCCGCTTTCGTCAGCTTGTCCGTTTGATGGCGGGTTGGCTCCTGATCAGTAGTGCGACGGCGGCGTTGAACGTCCAGACCTTCTTCATTCCGTTTCCCGAGGCGGATTTCCAGACGTCGTTGAAGGCGATTGATATCACGGGCACGCCGGTGGGGAATTCCATGAAAACGATCATCTCGATGGTCATCCCCACCGCCGGAACTGTCGTGCGCTACGACCAATGGGAGGATGGCTACGAAGCGGATCTCAATGCACCCGTGCAGTCCACCACCCAGATCTGGGGTGACGGAAATCTCTCAAACGGCGTGGCTCCGGGCTATCCGACCGACATTTTTCCCGCAGGAGCGACGGTGAACCTGAACAACAACGTCGCGTTGCCACGTGCGGCTGGCACGCTCTTCTATGACGGTCGTGACCGGATCGGCTGCACGGCGGCCATCGCGGTGACGCGCGCCGGTTGGGGCATCGCCCCCGGCACGGTGCTCGCGAGCGCCACGGAAGTCTACGACACCCGTCGCTACGGCACCTCCTACAAGATCCCGATCGGGATCACGACCGGTTCGGCTCAGAATTTCGAATACTCGTCGCTGCACATCATTTCCTCGCACGACAACACCACCGTTCAAGTGGACGTGGATGGAAATGGCACGGTCGATCAGACCAAGACACTCGCCTTGGGTGACTCGATGTTGGTAAATGGCGGCGTCAAGGCCGGTGCCACCGTGACTTCCAACTGGCCGGTGCAGGTCCACGAACTGACGGGCGACGTCGGATCGACCTACGAATCCCGCACCTTCGCGATTCGCCCGACAAGCTTGTGGGGCTCCAGCTATTTCGCTCCGG
Source organism: Akkermansiaceae bacterium (assembly GCA_043779985.1). GTDB lineage: Bacteria > Verrucomicrobiota > Verrucomicrobiia > Verrucomicrobiales > Akkermansiaceae > Luteolibacter. The sequence continues at coordinate 2,643 of JAYWDF010000689.1, forward strand.
TCGGCACCACGCTTTCCACCGAAGTTCACACGGTCTTTCTCTATAACCCGGGTGCCTCGGCCATCAACGTCAGCTACGAGACAACCACCAGCACCGGCACCATCAGCGTTCCCGCCAACGGCAACTCGCAGTTCGCGATGCCGATGAACTCCGGCGCACATTTCTTCACTGCTGGAGGCGAGGCCTTCTACGCCGTGGGCGCGAACGACAGCGGTGCAGCGGCGACTGCCAACCAGACCCACGACTGGGGCTACGCGCTCGTTCCCGAAAGCTACCTTACCACCGGCGTGGTGATCGGGTTCGGTCCTGGATCGGATGACATCACGGCTCCAACCGGTCCTGACCAGAACGGCAGCCCGGTGTGGATCACTCCCGCCACCAGCACGACCATTTACGTCAACTACTCCGGTGACCCTTCTGGATGATCCTCTCCAGCTCACAAAGCCGGACGCCAGCACGACCATTTACGTCAACTACTCCGGTGACTTCACCGTCGGCGCCAGTACGGCTCCCAACGGCGCGAAGTACGATGTTTCCTACAACGTCAACAAGCTCCAGTCCCAGACCATTTACGATGCGACGGACAAGGACATGACGAAGGCGCGGATTTTCACCACCGACGGCGCGAAGATCGCCGCCGCGTGGGGCGAGGATCCTTCGAAAGCCGGTCCCGGCGCTCCCTATCTCGACATGGGCACCACCATTGTTCCTTTCCCGCAGCCCTCGCTTTCGAAAACCTCCGCGCTGGTCGTGGACCTGAACAGCGATGGTAAAACCGGCATCGGCGACACCATCGAATACACCGTGCGCGTGGCGAACGAGGGCGTGGTCGATCTCGACAACACGATCGTCCTGGATGCCTTGCCGTCCTCGGTCACCTACGTGGCTGGTTCCACCAAGGTCAATGGCGTGACGATCACGGACAACACCTCGCCGTCCACGATCTTTCCTGTGGATGAAAGCGGCTACACGCTCTTTTCCATCCCTCCCGGCGGTTATACGCTGGTGAAATACCGCGTCACCGTGAACCCCGGTGCGACCAGTGTGATGAACAGTGCCTCGGCCAACGGCGGCTCTGTGGTCCTGACGGCCTCCACGACGACCCCCATTGTTCCTGCGGGCGGAACAGCCCCCACCACGATCACCTTCTCGGATGCCTCGGGCACGCCGCTGACCAGCTATCCGCCGAATGGCAATGTCTATGTCACGGTCACCAACATCGACCTGAACACCAACGTCACGACCTTGCAGACGATCACCGTCACGGTGACCAATCCGACCACGGGCGATCAGGAGCTGATCACGCTCACGGAAACCGGGGTGAACACCGGCATTTTCCGCAATACTTCGGCGCTGCCCTCGTCGGTCACCACTGGCCTTGCCCAGCAGGACGGCAAGCTCTACGCGCTTCAGGGCAACGGTCTCGTGGCCACCTTCGTCAACACCCAGTTCGGCGGAACGTTCACGGCCAATGCGGTGATCACGACCACGACCCAGACGAAGAAGCTTTATCTGACCGACACGCTTGCGCTGGACCGCGTCGATCCCGCTGCTGCCCCGGTCGATTCCACGACCGCCAGCACGGTTATTTTGACGACCGGCACCCAGACAATTAGCCAGGATGCCAGAACCGTGGGATCAAGCGCCAGCGCCAACAGCCTCTCGATCAGCCACACCACTGGAAGCGGAAGCAACCGACTCATGCTCGTGATGGTCACGACCGGTT